>NZ_JBAVFI010000167.1:0-1942 GCF_049588175.1 Mesobacillus sp. | reverse complement strand
GTATAAGGAAAAGAAAGATATATTGAAGCAAAGATTAATAGGGAAACACACAATAACACTTCAAAAAGTTCCTGGCATTCCTGAGCCAAAGGAATTGACTGTAAAGCTAGAAATCAAAGATGTTATCGTAGGTGCGGAAGGAGCTTGTGCCTATTTGGGCTTGATTCGGGATATTGACACTTTGGCAATAAAGGACGATAACCTTGTGAAGGATTCACGTAAAGGGATCATAATCGGTGACCTTGGCGGTGACTCTGTTGATTTTGTAGGCATCAAGAATAATAAGCCGGTCGCTTCAGTTGAAGGAGACCATTTTGGAATTAATTTATTCCTGGATACAATCATAAAAAAAGTCAGCAAGAATGAATTATATACTTTTGATTCAAGATCAGAACTTGAAGAGAAATTATACGCTGGACACTCAGAATGGTATGTAGAACCTTTTGCCGGAGTCAGAAAAGATATAAGCAAATACGTGATTCCTCAATTAAAAATCATGGCTATCAAATATCTTGAACACTTTGATCGTGCCAGAAGCAGTTCCAGTGAGATCAAAGGTGCATCCCGGTATATCGCAGTAGGTGGAGCTGCAAAGCTTGCCCAAAAACAAATTCAGGAAGCTGCAGTAAGATGGTCAGAAAAAGGCCGCCCAATTGATCTGACTTTTCCTGAAAACCTGGAAAAATTGAATGTCTTCGGCCTCATGATCTTAGCCAAAATGAACCACCTTAAAAAACAGCATGAGAATACCGAGGAATTAATTTCCGTTGAAGGATGATCGGTATGTCAAACACTTATACGGATTACCACAATAAGATCGCGATAACTGTCCCTGAACGATATATTGATGTAAAAACTGGTGAATCCTACGCTGTCTCACCAAAAATCATTGAACAAATTGAATACCATGCAGATAACAGCACACTGAACCACCTTATTATGTCGGCACTCCATCACTATCTCAGTCCTAAACCTATTCTAAACGGGGGTTCTGCTGAAATACTGCAGCAGCTTGCAGATATCAGGGCAATACTCGAAAATGGTGTATACCAAATTCAGCCAGCTGCCAAGCCAAAGTTTCGAAAAGACCAAACTGACGCAGCTAAGCTTCTCGACATGAAAGACATTGAAGATATCCTTGACGCATTCGGCGGGTAACTGAATTAATACAATGAAGGACGGTACATTCGTACACGTCCTTCATTGTGTCTATTTGTATCAAACAACCAATCAATGGAAAATTATTTTTTTTGAAGCAAACGAAAAATGAGGGAAAGCATTTTCGGATAGTATTTTTCGAAGAATTCATGGTCTGTGGCAACGGCTTTTTTGTTATAAAACTCGATGATTTTTATAGCCGCATCTCTTTTGTGGGTAACAGGGATATGGAAAAAGTCAATGACAGGTGAATAAGTTCCATCTCCGGCAGGGAGCAAATACCCAAAAATCATATCTCCTTCCCGAGGCTCGTGATACACCTCATTGTATACTCCTACAAGCTTCTCTTTCATCTGAAAAACATCAGTTAGCACAATGACCCTTTCGCCAACAATCTCTTCAACATAATAGAAACCAGGCGTCGTATACCTCCATTCACTAATGATCCTATGCAACTTTGGCCTTCTTCTGCTTTTATACTCCGGCGATTCAAGATACTGCTGGAAGATCGTTTTGCTGCCATTACGAACACGGTGACATAGAATCGCCCACGAAATAATATGGGGGATCATCATTGATGATAAATCATCTTCTTGGTTCTTTTTTTCTGTAAAATCATCTATCAAATCCAGCAAATATTCTCCGTAATACTCATTCGCATAATTATAAAGCTCTCCAATTTCGTCAAAAACCACATCCCTTAATTTTTCATCAATCGAAATAACATTTTTCTCAATGAACATAATTTTCTCCTTTCAATTACTTAGTGTCACCTCCATATCGT
>NZ_JBAVFI010000166.1:0-2063 GCF_049588175.1 Mesobacillus sp. | reverse complement strand
AATTGCTGTCGGTCAGCTTTCACGCGAACCAGTCACAAAAATGATTAATAATGCGATGGCCGCTGGCGGTATACTTACTGAATTGGACCCTGAAACAACAGGTAAGCTCGCTAAAGGTCTGACGAATGGATTGCAAAAGGCTCAGCAGGGGTTAGCAGAAGATTTCAAAGTTGGACTTTTTGACCTAATGAAGGCTATAAAGGATCCAGATATAAATCGGGCGATAGGATTCGGTTTTAATCTTTTAAAAGGTATGGGCGAAGGTTTAAAATAGTAAATACAAAGAAAAAAGCAAACCCATTCGTTCACGTAATGAATGGGTTTCCTCTTTAGAATCAAACTAAGTGGCAGAATAAGGAGGATCATGAAATGGCAAAAAATATGGAGCATCAATTTAGTATGCTTATTCGCGAAATTAGAAAAGAATATGTGGGAAATGGCCCAAAGGAAATCACCACCAAATTTATCGATTCTTGGGCGGTCACTGAAATGAAAGGGAACCTGACAAATGTGGAGAAGTTCATGATTACTTCAAACCATGGTGAAGAAATGGTCCATGAAACGAGAACAAGATTTGTTAAAGAAATATACAAAAAGCCAGAAGTTCTTTTAAGATTTGAAAACTTAATGGGTGCAAAAGTACTTCGGTTATTTTCTGATATTAATATTAAAGAAGATATTGCAATGACTGTATTCGTTTTTGACCAGCCGATTGAAGGAACTGGGAATTAAGTACGAATCAGACAATGAACGTGAAAAGCAGCATTTGGCGGTATGAAGAGGGAGTCATAAACAGAGTAACGGATTGCATTGTCACATAATATCCAATAACCTTTGTCCCAAATGGGCAACTCCCTAACGATTGAACATGCGAAAGAAATAGTCGATGCCCAAATGCAATCCGGGAAAAAATGAATAGTAGATCATAATCAACGGTTACTCGTGCCCAAAATAGGGTTGTTATTATTTAAATAGAGTCCCTCCTTAAAGAAATTATCTTATAAGGAGGGATTTTCTTTTTTTATTATTAACCCTCATTTAAATAAGTAACGGAGAACGGTGTAGAAAATAGAGTTCTTCAACAATCAGGCGATCTTTATTAACGTGTAACGATTAAATTAATTATACGGTAAACACTACAAGATCAATCTGTGTGCAATCACTTTGTGTGCCATAAATAGGAGTAGTAACAATGTCATCTAATAATAATGAAATAAGTGCCTGTTCCCCTTGGAAAAATGTATGTTTTCATTTGAATTGTATGGTGACCTTTTGGATAGTGAACTATCTGTTTCATGTTCGAGAGAATTTTTGATACGGGGTGTGCACTTTTGCAAAATGAAATTTTTCATTTTTTTAACGCGGTGTACCTACTGGACTTTCATTTCTATTGTATAGTTTTATATCAAGGTAAGAGAACATCATGAACCATCTGAAGAGTGGAAGCAAGAGCAGGCCGAAATCGAAAAAGAAAGTGAAGAAGTGTTCGAAATCGTCCAGGCTGCCCTTGAGCCATTTGATTTTCAAAACAGCATTGGTTACAGGCAAGATCTGGTTGAGCTTGAGATTCCGAGCACGGAACAGCAGGAAAAAGTGGATGAAATTAAAAAGGCTGTAGAGGATGCTCTCGCCGCAGGCGGCAAGGACTATGTTGAAGTGAAGATCAGGAAGTATAATCTGGCCAAACGAGAGCAATATGCTCGCTGGAGTGACGCAGTTTCAGGCATCGCACATGAATTTAAAACGTATAAAAAATACAAAGTGTCAGGTGTCGGGTATCAAAGCAAAGAAGGCTTGATGAGAATTTTCATCACCATGAAGATGAAGAGCACGGACGAAGGGGCAGCCGAACACGCCAGCGATCTATATTCAATGGCAGAGGAATTTATCAAGTCAGATGAAATTTGGCCACATGTTAAGGAAGATCCTTATAAGATTGTCGTTAGGACAAAGGATAAAAAAGAATTTGTTGTTGAGGAAGGAGAAAAGCGTTTTAAATAAAATGTGTAAGACCAGAATAAAAGCACGGGGACGTATCTTTTGCTTCCAGCAAAAGATACGTC
>NZ_JBAVFI010000165.1:0-4294 GCF_049588175.1 Mesobacillus sp. | reverse complement strand
AAAGGCGGGAAAATGTACTCATACTATAACATTTCCGCAAAAACCATCCGGTCCTTGCCATTTATATCAAAGACGATTTCTATATTTGCGTGTGGAAAGGTATTTTTTAAAAGCGCGGCGACCGCTTCGCCCTGCCCTGCGCCAATTTCGAATCCGACAAGCGCCCTTTCTTTTAAAACAAGGGGCAGCTCGTCCATAAATCGGCGATAAAGGTCCAATCCATCTTCACCGGCAAACAGAGCCATGTGCGGCTCGTGCTCCGTTACAATGTCTGACATCCATTCCTGATCAGCAATCGGAATGTAAGGAGGATTGGAGATGACAGCATCCACTTTTTTACCTTGTAAAATGAGCGGCTGCAGCAGGTCTCCGTGGATAAAATCAATTTCCGCGCCTAATGTAGCTGCATTTTTCCGCGCCACTCCCAATGCATCTTCTGAGAGATCGATGGCCGTTACCTTAAGGACCGGTTTTTCAAGCTTTAAGGTAACCGAAATCGCTCCGCTGCCTGTGCCGACATCAACGAGCTCAACTGGATGACCTTCTGGAAAAAGCTTTACAAGACGTTTTAATGTTCCATAAACAAGCTCTTCTGTTTCCGGACGAGGAATGAGTACATGGTCATTGACCTCAAAGCTTCGGCCATAAAACTCCTCAGAACCGATAATATACTGGATCGGCTCACCTTCCGCATGTCTTTTAACGGCTTTCTGTAAAATGTCCCACACACCAGCATCGAGATCGTCGCGCATCATCGCCAGCATAGAAGTCCGGGAAAGTCCTGAAAAGTGCCGAAGCAGCAGTTCACCTGCGTATTCCTCACGATGATGTTCTTTTAAAAAAGAAGAAGCCCAATTGAGGGCTTCAAATATTTTCACGCTGTTATTACTCATTGTTGGCACTCTCAAGCCTTTGAGACTGGTCTTCCATGATCAGCGCCTCAATGATTTCATCCAGCTTGCCTTGTAAAATCTGGTCAAGCTTCTGGATTGTCAAACCGATACGGTGGTCGGTAACGCGGTTCTGCGGGAAGTTGTACGTACGGATACGCTCAGAACGGTCGCCTGTACCTACTGCTGATTTACGAACCTGATCGTACTCAGCCTGTGCTTCCTGCTGGAACTTATCATAAACACGGGCACGAAGAACCTTCATCGCCTTGTCTTTGTTTTTGTGCTGTGATTTTTCATCCTGACATGATACAACGATTCCTGTTGGAATATGTGTCAAACGAACCGCTGACATCGTCGTGTTAACAGACTGTCCGCCAGCACCGCTGGATGCGAACGCATCGAAACGGATATCTTTGTCATGCAGTTCAATTTCAACTTCTTCCGCTTCCGGAAGGCATGCAACAGTAGCAGTGGAAGTATGGATCCTGCCGCCTGATTCCGTTTCCGGAACACGCTGAACACGGTGCGCGCCATTTTCGAACTTCAATTTTGAATAAGCGCCATTTCCATTTATCATGAAGATAATTTCCTTGAAGCCGCCAACTCCTGTCGTGCTTGCATCGATGACTTCTGTTTTCCAGCCTTGCGATTCAGCAAATCGGCTGTACATCCTGTAAAGGTCACCTGCGAAAAGGGCAGCTTCGTCGCCGCCGGCAGCACCGCGGATTTCCATAATAACGTTCTTGTCATCATTAGGATCTTTAGGAATAAGAAGAAGTTTAATGCGGGCTTCGAGCTCTTCAATACGTGGTTCAAGCTCCGAAATTTCTTCCTTTACCATATCACGCATCTCTGCATCAAGCTTATCTTCGAGCATTGCTTTCGCATCAGTCCATTGTTCTTTGACTTCCTTATATTCACGGTAAGCCATTACGGTTTCCTGGATATCAGACTGTTCCTTCGAAAACTCGCGAAGCTTTTTGGAATCATTGACGATTTCCGGGTCACTTAATAGCTCATTCAATCTTTCATAACGATCCTCAACTGCCTGAAGACGATCAAACACGGTCATTCACCTCTATTTTAATATCCTGATTAGGATCAATCGAATTTAACTAAAAATTTGTCATTACATTATTTTGATTGCATCATGTTCCGAATGCCCAATTTTCGAAGCCCATATGAAGCTACGAAAAGAGCTCATAACATTCTAATTATAGTATAGGTGAAAACCTCAGTCAAAGCCATTCTGCTGGGTATGGACTTTTGCGAAGTGGTTTAACTGATATAGACCGGCCTATTAAGCCGAATTATTTTATAGCTAACGGACTTATATATATGTAAAAAGCATGCCCTGTACCGAGCATGCTTAAGCCATTTTACTCAATATCCACATTGATTTCATAACGTGGCAAGGCTTTGGTCAGGTTCTTTTGAAGCGATTTTTCGGCACTCACCAGTTCCTTTTTGGATAGTTGATTACCAGGGTGGGCTGTTACATTCATGGTTCCACCATTGATCCAAATCGACCCAGGCTCAAAGCCTTGAGCAGAAATCACTTCTTTTGCTTTTTGGACATCCTGGGAAAAATTATGGCGGTTCTGGTTATCGGTATTTGGCAGGTTCGGGTTTTGGTCGCCCATGGTCATGTCATTGTCTTGATCTTTTGTAAAATTCGGACCATCTCCGCCGCGAACGCCATTATCATTCGTTGTGAGGTCTTGTCCTGCGGTATCCTGATTTTTGTCATAAGTCGATTCTGTGTTGTCCTGGCCGCAGCCGGAAACGATTATCATTCCAAAAATAAGCATCATCAATATTTTTTTCATATTATGGCACCTCCCAACGTTAGGTTACCCAAACTTACTGAGGGAATGCGCTGATTATTACGTTGAGATTTTTTTCCGCTTAACGCCTCATTTTGTGCTTCAAGAGCCTGATTTACCAGCGTTAAAAACCAAACAAAAAAGCCCACCCAAATCTCCAGGGCGGACTTATAAAAAACAAATTATGACAAGCTTTCCGTTATTTTTTCAACTTTCAGCTCATTTGGCGATTTTGGCACTTCATGGTGGTGCCTGCAGCGCGGTTCATATGCTTCGGATGCCCCAACGAGAATGATGGGATCGTCATAAGAGGCTGGCTTGTCGTTGATCAGACGCTGTGTCCGGCTTGCTGGTGAACCGCAAACAGCACAAACCGCCTGAAGCTTGGTCACAATTTCGGCAACTGCCATTAATGCAGGCATTTGGCCAAATGGCTCTCCACGGAAATCCTGGTCAAGGCCGGCTACGATCACTCGATATCCACTGTCTGCAAGATGCTGGACAACCTGAACGATTTCCTGGTCAAAAAACTGGATTTCGTCGATGGCAATTACATCGATATCAGGGTTGATATGCTGGAAAATATCTGTAGAGTTGGCTATAGGCATTGCTGTAACAGCAGTCCCGTTGTGCGATACAACCGATTCTTCGCTGTAGCGGTTATCGATTTTCGGCTTGAAAACGGCAATGTTTTGCTTGGCAAACTGAGTTCTGCGGACTCGGCGGATCAACTCCTCCGATTTCCCAGAAAACATGCTGCCGCAAATCAGTTCGATCCAACCGCTTTGTTTCATCACGTACATGGTCGGCCTCTCCTTCCTCGCTGGTTCAATTTCTGCAAATATTCGTTAGATATAAATGTATTTAAAAGGCTAACCTTTTTTCAGCTTTTTCCATTATAACAAAAAAAGGAGCCAAATCCAGACTGAAAAATGAAGTTCGTTAAATTAAAATTTTTATAAAAGCTATTTGTTATGTACCTGCGTACACCTAAATATAGACAATAAAAAACAGGCAAGTCACAAAGCTTCTTGCCTGTTTTTTGAATTCTACTATTGCTGTTGTTCGTTCTTAAGGCCGTATTTCTTGTTGAAGCGGTCAACACGTCCGCCAGCTTCAGCAAATTTTTGACGTCCAGTATAGAAAGGATGGCACTCAGAGCAAGTTTCAACGCGAATCTCGTTCTTTACAGAACCAGTTTCAAATTCGTTTCCGCATGCGCAAGTCACCTTAACTGTCTTGTAATTTGGATGAATTCCTGATTTCATTCTTTTCATCTCCTTCCGCCCTGAATCATATCCGAAACAGAGTTATAAATGACAGCAAATATATTACTTGCTGTTTTTGTAAAAACACACTGTAGCTAGTATAACAAGTACTGAACTTTTTATCAAGCTTGTTTTATATGTCATAAAAAGGAAGATGCAATAAAAATTAGGCTATTGATTTCCGTTCCAGGCGCTTCGCTTTCCGCGGGGCAGGCGCTGCGCCCGTAGGACACTGAAGAGCTTCCTCGAATGGACCCACGCTCGATGGAAATGCGTTAGCATTTTCGGAGGAGTCTTCGCGCCTTCC
>NZ_JBAVFI010000164.1:0-2097 GCF_049588175.1 Mesobacillus sp. | reverse complement strand
GAAAAAGAGAGCACCAAATTACTTTTATAATCCAGAAAAAAGTAAATAAGGAGGACCTAGAAAAGTCCTCCCCAATGATATTTATTTTTGAAGGAGTATTATTGGTTAAAATATGCCCAAGCATACTGAGCATACAGCTCGGCTCCGGTAGCCAGTGCATCCTCATCAATATCAAATTTGCCGTGATGGTGAGCCCATTCTGTATCCTTTTCAGGGTTGCCGCTTCCTACGAGTGCAAAGCTTCCAGGTACTTCATCGAGATAAAAGCTGAAATCCTCCCCGCCCATCGTTGGTTTTTCATTAAAGACGACGTCCTCACCAAATGCCTCAGCGGCAACCTTCTGTACTAGCACCGCACTGGCTCCGTCATTGATGACCGCCTGTGTGCCACGGGTATATTCAACTGTGGCTGTCGCTCCATAAACGGCTGCAACATGGTCGGCATAATGCTGAAGCTGGGCTTCAATATGGTCGCGTGTCGCAGGATCAAAGCAGCGAACAGTTCCTTCAATCACTGCGTTTTCAGCGATGATATTGAATCTTGTCCCAACGACCATTTTTCCAACTGTGAGGACGGCTCCTTGTTGTGGATCAATTGTTCTTGAAACAACAGTTTGGACATTCATCACAAAGGAGGAAGCAACAATTGCCGCATCGATACAAGCCTGCGGGATAGCACCATGACCTCCTTTACCCTTGAAGGTTACTTTGAATAAATCTGCTGATGCAAAGGAAGGACCAGGTGTACAAGATACTTTATGTGTTGGCATCTGCGACCAAATATGTATGCCGAAAACATTGTCGACTCCATCCACAGCACCTTGCTTCACCAGAGCCTTCGCGCCTTCTGCGACTTCTTCGGCAGGCTGGAACAATAAGCGGACATTTCCTGGGAGCTCATCTTTTATTTCATTTAAAGCTTTTGCCGCAACCAGCAGCATCGCAGTATGGGCATCGTGGCCGCATGCGTGCATTTTACCTTCCTCCCGGGAGGCATAGGGCAGGTCCTTATTCAGCTGTTCAACAGATAAAGCATCCATGTCTCCCCTGAGCGCAACAGTTTTTCCAGGCTTACCACCTTTAATTTCAGCGATCACCCCTGTTGGCTCTGTTCTTCTATATTCAATCCCCAAGTTTCCTAGATAGTCGCATACAAATTCAGTAGTCTTATATTCTTCCCAGGAAAGCTCTGGTTCGCTGTGGAACTTCCTTCTTAGTTCAGTTAGTTCATCCTTATATTCTACGAATGCTTCCTTTAATTTTTGATTGATCATCATTCCGCCTCCGTTAAGCTCTTGGCTGTTTCGTAAAAAATTCGCACCGCTTTGGCGATATCCTCTGAATCGGACCATTCCTCAGGGCAATGGCTAAGACCATTTTTGCTGGGAATGAACAACATCCCGACATCTGTGTAATCGGATAAGACCATTGCATCGTGCCCTGCTCCGCTGTTGATTGAACAATATGGAATCTGAAGTTCTTCACTCTTCGCTTTTAAAAGCGAACGGATTCCCTCATTTAATTCTTTCGGCTGAATGTATAACAGCTCCTCAACGTATGTCTTAATTCCATTTTCATTAAAAGAAGAAATGAGCGATTTCGTTTTTTCAATTACATTCAATACATTAGCTTCTTTCCCTGAACGGATATCTACGGAGAATACTACTTTGTCTGGAATGACATTTGCTCCGTTTGGAAAGACATTAAGACGTCCGACGGTAACAACTGTACCCTCACCTTCTTCAGCCGCAAGTCCTGGCAGCTGCCCAACAATCTTTGCCGCTGTAACCAGGGCATCAGCCCGCCGGTCCATCGGTGTGGTCCCGGCATGACCAGCCTGTCCTTCCACCGTAACCTCGAGTTGGGTCAAGCCAACGATGGCCTCAACAACACCTATAGGAATCTTCTTTTCTTCTAATATAGGACCTTGTTCAATATGCAACTCAAGAAAAGCCTTCATCGTTTTTGGGTCTCGACGTTTCACAAGAGTAGGATCTAACCCGATTTTTACCATCGCATCCTCAGTAGTGATCCCGTCCTTATCCGTCAGGCTTCTGAAATCTTCATCACTGAGGAGACCAACCATTCCTCTCGAAC
>NZ_JBAVFI010000163.1:0-2503 GCF_049588175.1 Mesobacillus sp. | reverse complement strand
ATGTTGATTGGATCGGAAGGGAACAACCAGCATTAACTCAACTTTTGTTTAAATGAGAATGGATAAAAATGGGTCTGAGTTTTCTTTTATTACAGCAGATGGTAAACTTTTAAAAAAGAGAAATTTTCTGATAACTCAGGGGGAGTAAAAATGGAATGGTCAGCAAAACTTGAAAAATTAAAAAAAGAAATAAGTAAAAATGTCATTGGCCGTGATTTTGAAGTGGAAATGATGGTGATTTCACTTTTAAATAATGGCCATATTTTAATGGAAAGCGTTCCGGGTACTGGGAAAACTTTGCTTGCTAAAACCTTTTCGAAAGCTATTAGCGGAGAGTTTTCAAGAATTCAATTTACGCCGGATGTGCTGCCTAGCGATATAACCGGGATTCAATTTTTCAATCCGAAGCTTCAGGAGTTTGTATTAAAGCCCGGTCCCATTGTTACTAATATCCTTTTAGCTGATGAAATTAACCGTGCAACACCTCGGACGCAGTCAAGCTTGCTTGAGGCGATGGAAGAACAACAGGTGACAATTGATGGCCATACGATTCAGCTGAACACACCATTCTTGGTAATTGCAACACAAAATCCAGTCGAGTCTCAGCAGGGTACTTTCCAGCTTCCCGTAGCGCAAATGGACCGCTTTTTTATTAAACTTTCCCTTGGTTATCCTGAATTGAATGAAGAAAGAGAAATGATCCGCAAGCATAGATTTGGTTCTTCAAAAGAAGAAATAAATCCTGTATTGAGCAAAGAGGATATTATTCAATTGAAGAGAGAGCTTGAAAATGTGCAGCTTTCTGAAGTTGTTGAGCAATACTTGCTGAAAATCACAAGGGAAACGAGAAACCATTCTTCCATAGAATTAGGGATCAGTCCTCGTGGAACTCTCGCTTTGGTGAAAGCAGCTCAGGGAAGAGCCCTTGTTAAGGGCAGGAACTATGTAATCCCAAATGATATAAAGGAAATGGCTCCATTCGTTTTAGGACACAGAATCTATTTAACAGCTGAGGCATCTTTAACTTCTACTCCTGAAAAAGTGGTTAAGGATCTGTTAGAATCTATTCCGCTTCCGGTGGAAGTTGAGGTTTGAGGCTATGCAGTGGAAAAAAGTAATCATCGAGGACCGTTTTTTATCCATTCTAGCTTTGCTCGGCATTCTATTGGTCATTGCCAGCTTTTACTTTAATTCATGGTTTATTTTCGGGGCTGGGCTGCTAATTATATTAATAACAGCTGCTAACTCATATTATTTAAAGCATATTGGCGAGGGTCTTGTCTTTGAAAATAAGCGTGAAAGAAACCGTTATTTCATAGGTGATAACGGCGAATGGTCTCTTCTTTTTGCTAACCATGGACTGCCTATCATGAAGGCAAGGTTGACTGTTTATTTTGACAGTGCCGTAGTACCTGTTTCAGGAGAATTTCATATTCACCAATCAAAGGTTGATGTAGGCATGCCGGTATCATTAAGTCGGAAGGAACAAACAATCATTAAAATCCCGTTTGCCGCTGAAAAGCGCGGGATGTCAAAAATCAGGAGATTGGAACTTCATATACCGCATTTTTTTGGCTTTGGGGACACGATCCTGGAGTTTAAAGATGTCATTAATATGGAGGCACTTGTATACCCAAGGCCGATCTCTGTCAGAAACATAGATAAACATAAATCATTTAAACCAGGTAACAGCCCATCGTTATTTTCAGTTTTTGAAGATAGTATGGGTCCAATTGGCACAAGAGATTATCTTCCGACTGACAGTTTTAACAGAATTAACTGGAAAGCAAGTGCCAGGAGAATGACATTGCAAACAAAGGAATTTGAGCGGATAACCGAAGCAGGTGCTGTTTTGTTTGTTAATGTAGTAGATGGCTTTTCTGTAACAGTCTTGCTGGAATTCCTTATGAGCAGCATAGCTGAAATGGCTTATTTCTTCCATAAGGCTAACATTCCATTTTCTCTTTGTATGAATATCAGATCAGCGGGTGCCACTCCTTTTACTTATATACCATTAGGTTCAGGAAAGGATCATCT
The DNA here is from genome assembly GCF_049588175.1 of Mesobacillus sp. Lineage (GTDB taxonomy): Bacteria > Bacillota > Bacilli > Bacillales > Cytobacillaceae > Mesobacillus. The sequence continues at coordinate 466 of NZ_JBAVFI010000163.1, read as the reverse complement.
GCAAAAACTGCTCGATATTTTGGCGATTGCAGACTATCATTCTCCTACAATCCCGTATGACAAGATGCTGTTCTTTTACAAAAGGCATATTCCAGCCGCACCTACGATGATCCATACAGGAATTCGAACAGAAGGTGCAGATGTTTATTTCAAGGATTTTGGCAGGGATGGGGTCCAGCTTTTGGAGCTGCAAAGAGGTGAGGAGGAGAAAGCCGTTTTAGAACCGCTCAAACTCATGATGAAGGAGGTGGCGATGTAATGAATAAAAAAGTCTTGAACATATTTTTCCGTTTTTATATGGAATGGACCTTTGCCACCTTAATCATATTGATGCTTCATTTACTATCTGGTCAGCAAATGCCCTTGTTATCCACCATGGCCATCCCTGGAATAGCTTCCTTACTATTTGCCATTCTTTTAGAGAGGAAAGGAAATCAGGCTAAAGCATTGTACTTTCTGCTGATTA
>NZ_JBAVFI010000162.1:0-2900 GCF_049588175.1 Mesobacillus sp. | reverse complement strand
GAACCACAAACGTCCGAAAAGAGCCGGTTATTTTAGTGTGAATTTACAGTGGTGGGATGTTTCTCTGTCTTTTGCAGGGAGAAAAATTCTGATTTTGGCTTAGTGAAGCTGACTTTAATCCCTGATTCTTTTAGTCGGTTAACGAAATCAACCAGCTGCTTTTTAGCCATTTCAAAAACTCCTTTTATCCATCTTTGTCTATTATTATTTTACATGAAAAATATGAAAAATGTGTGAAAACGAGCAAAAAAATTGACAAAGTATAAGAAATTTTTAAACGTTCATATACTATTTCAATCTTTATACTCTTTTCTTTTAAAATGGCTGTTACTTTCTATCTATCCAACCTTCAATCTGCTACTTTTTATTTTCAACATATTTATCTTACTCTCGCCTTTTCCCATTTTGAATCAATTAAAAACTCCTTTTGCACGGTAAGTTCATTTATCACACTAATATTATGACCGCAACCTCTGGAACTGGCTAAAGAAAAAGAATTCGCTACTGGCAGTCAAACATGTTATAATCTTTGGGATATATATTAATGGAGGCTATTAAATAAATGATTACAGTTCAAAATGTAGGCTTGAGATATGGTGACCGCAAGCTATTTGAAGACGTTAATATTAAATTCAATCCTGGTAATTGCTATGGCCTGATCGGAGCAAACGGTGCAGGCAAATCAACATTCATTAAAATTCTATCTGGAGAAATCGAGCCCCAATCCGGCAACGTATCTATGACTCCGGGTGAACGCCTTGCAGTATTAAAGCAAAACCACTTCGAATATGAAGATGTAGAAGTATTGAAAGTAGTAATTATGGGTCATGCCCGTTTATATGAAGTTATGCAGGAAAAAGACGCTATTTACATGAAAGCAGATTTCACTGATGAAGATGGCATGAAAGCTGCAGAACTAGAAGGTGAATTTGCAGAACTTAACGGTTGGGAAGCAGAATCGGAAGCAGCGATCCTTTTAAAAGGTTTGGGAATTGGCGAAGAACTTCATGATAAGAAAATGGCTGATATTGGCGGCGGAGAAAAGGTTAAAGTACTTCTTGCACAGACCCTTTTTGGTAAACCTGATGTACTATTGCTTGACGAACCTACAAACCACCTTGATATCAAAGCTATCCAGTGGCTAGAAGAATTCTTGATTAATTTTGAGAACACGGTCATTGTTGTGTCCCATGACCGTCACTTCCTGAATAAAGTTTGTACACATATCGCTGACCTTGATTTTGGAAAAATCCAGCTTTATGTCGGCAACTATGATTTCTGGTATGAATCCAGCCAGCTTGCACTAAGAATGCAGTCGGATACAAACCGCAAAAAAGAAGAGAAAATTAAGGAATTGCAAGCCTTCATCGCAAGATTCAGTGCAAACGCATCTAAATCTAAGCAGGCTACTTCCCGCAAAAAGCTTCTTGATAAGATCTCTCTGGATGACATTAAACCATCCTCCCGTAAATACCCATATGTCGGATTTACGCCTGACCGTGAAATCGGCAATGATCTTTTAAGAGTTGATGGCTTATCTAAAACAATCGATGGCGTAAAAGTATTGGATAATATCAGTTTTATTATGAACAAGGATGATAAAATCGCGCTTGTCGGTAAAAACGAACTTGCGGTTACTACATTATTCAAGATCCTTGCTGGTGAAATGGAGCCTGATAGTGGGAGCTATAAATGGGGTATTACTACTTCACAGGCATACTTCCCTAAGGATAACTCCGAATACTTTGAAGGCTGCGACTTGACATTGGTAGACTGGCTTCGCCAATTCTCTCCAAAGGATGATAGCGAAAGCTTCCTTCGTGGTTTCCTGGGCAGGATGCTTTTCTCTGGAGAAGAAGTGCTGAAGAAGGCAAGTGTTCTTTCAGGTGGAGAGAAAGTCCGATGCATGCTTTCCAAAATGATGTTATCTGGTTCAAACGTTTTGCTTCTTGATGAACCTACAAACCACTTGGACCTTGAATCAATAACTGCCCTTAACAACGGGATGATTAACTTTAAAGGCTCAATGATCTTTTCTTCCCATGACCATCAGTTTGTTGAAACCGTGGCGAACCGAATCATGGAAATTACTCCTGCAGGTCTTGTAGATAAGCAGATGACATATGATGAATATTTGGAAAATCAGGAACTTCAAAAACAGATTGCTGAAATGTACGCACAATAAATGTATGAACAACAATCCCCCCGGATTCTTCCGGGGGGCTTTTCATCATGCTGTTTCATTGTAAATTTGACATAAACAAGCAAACTTGATATTGGATTACTGCTCAAAGGTCTCTTTTTTAATCCTTTTTCTGCTTTCTTCGTGAAGACGAAGCGGTTCTGCTGCCTGTTTCGCTTGTAGTTGTACCCTGGCCCTCAACCTGTGCAGAATTAAGTCCAATGGTTGAAGGATCTTTTTTACGTTTTACCATTATAGCACCTCCCGTTGATTTTGATCATGCCTTAATATTGTCTTGCCTAAGGAATATTTTATTCTTATCACGGACAACTTAAATTGGTGAGGAGGTGTAAGTTATGGCTAGAATTGGTGTAGAACAATCTTTAACTAACGTTTCCGCTGCACTTCGCGAAAAAGGACATGAAGTCGTTGAACTCCGTCAGGAAGCTGATGCTCAAGGCTGCGATTTCTGTGTTGTTAGCGGAACTGATTCAAACGTCATGGGCATGCAAGATGTGTCAATCCAAGGTTCAGTAATCGAAGCAAGTGGCCTATCCGCAGACGAGGTATGCAGGCAGATCGATCAAAAATCCGGAAACATTCAATAGTTCTATCAAAACTGCCGCTGCACGGCAGTTTTTTTCTTCCTCTTGTTCAACAACTCCCTCAATGCCCTTTTCGCTAACCTGTGATATTTTTTATGTGCCTCTCCCTGCAT
>NZ_JBAVFI010000161.1:0-8549 GCF_049588175.1 Mesobacillus sp. | reverse complement strand
GTCATAACCTGTACCTTTATTTTGCCCGTTTCCTTAGCAGCAGAAAACTCAGGGAGTTTGCCCCCGCCTGAAAAATCAGACACTGCCTGCTCTGACTCCAAAATGTCCCCAATGACATTTCCGCTCGTTTCAAATGCGATATTAGAGTGAAATCCGCTGGCATCATGCGGATTTGCAGAGGCAACGATCGCCGTTTTTTCAGTTACAAAGATTTTTCGGTGATTTGCTTTCAAGTTCAGCAATTCAAGATACGACCTTAAAGTTACATCAGGTGCGTTTTTGGCCATCGGATTCGGGATCCAGCCTTCCCCTGACTGGCCAAACCATTGAAAGAATACCCTCCAAATGCCAGTGTATAATGGATTTGAATCACGTAACGGATCAAGTTTAGTGAAGATCACCTCAATGCCATTTTCCCGTAGTTCCTTCAGGGTATCAGATTTATGGGATCCATAGGTAAGATTGATTTCATCTGTAATAAAGACAACTTTCAAATTCTTATGCTTCTTTTTTTGGGCAATCAATTTTTCACTAATGTTTTCGCTGATTTCTGGATAGCCCATATCCTTTTTATAGTAATCATTGAACAGGAACATATCCAAAACGATAAATTCCTCAGCTTCTCCAATTCTTTTTAGGACTGTATCAAAAATATCCTGTTCGAATTTTTTTTCGCCATTTTCATCTGTGTAGGTTAAATCATATAAAAACCGGACATCCTTGACGTTATGGATCTTACCTTCATAAGAAAGTCCCTCGGGCAGTTCCTTATGTGTATTATGGTAGACTGTCACTCCAACAATTATTGCCAGTATGAGCAGAATCAGCATCTTTTTGCTTTTAAATAATTTTTTAGCCATCCCCATATGAGAGTACTCCTTAATTTTAATACTATACTTATTTACTATTTAAGTGAGTTATAAACTTACCTAGCACCCCATAGCTCTTTGAAAAGCAACAATCATGCAAAAACAGTCTATATTAAAGATTTGCATGGAGTTTTTAATAGAACATGGTAAAATAAAAGAACCTTAAAATCTTTAAAGGAGAATATTTCATGGCATTAAACGCAATTATTATTGTCCTGGCTTATTTGCTTGGATCGATACCATCCGGCTTAATTGTAGGCAAGCTGTTTTTTGGGAAAGACATTCGTGAACATGGCAGCGGGAATTTAGGAGGAACCAATACTTTTCGTACTTTGGGAGTAAAAGCTGGACTTGCAGTCAGTATTGCTGATGTATTAAAGGGTACTCTGGCAGCATTCTTACCAGTTATTTTTGAAGCTGACATGCATATGCTTGCAGTTGGTGTCTTTGCAGTAATTGGCCATATGTATCCAATATTTGCAGGTTTTCGCGGTGGCAAGGCAGTTGCGACCTCAGGTGGTATCCTGCTTGCATATGCACCTTTATTATTTTTGTTCATGCTCTTATTCTTTTTTATCAGTCTGTACATCACAAAATATGTTTCCTTATCCTCCATTCTAACAGCGATTGCAACCTTTATTTACGCCCTTTTTACCAGGGATGTTCCACTGATTGTTGTTGTGGCTGTTCTTGCATTTTTCGTCATTTACAGGCACCGGGCAAATATTTCCCGCATACGAAATAAAACTGAACCAAAAATTAAATGGTTATAAAGTAGAATGCCGGCAACCCATATGGTTTGCCGGCTTTTTATTTGTGGACTATGCCTAATGCTTTCATGTTTGGCCAAGAAAAGTATGTTCATCCCCTTTTATTGCCTAACAAGTTAGTTCTATATAAGAAATATTTTTGTTCTTTATTACAAACAAATCTAAAAAGCTGGTATAATTTAAATACAAATGTCATATAAATTCGAAAGATATCGAAATTAGGTAACCCAAATTAAATGTATAGACGTATTGATATTCTGCACAAGGATGCCTTTATACAAAGTTATGATCCAATATTTTTTAGAAGAGAAGTGATATCATGCAAAATTCATATAGAAGCTTATGGCTTACTGAGAATATTAAGCACGAAATTAAAAGCGCAAAACATGAAATGTTGATTCATCCTCCTGTTTCAATAAATAACAAGTCTGCACCAAAAAAATCAGTACCAAGCAGTAAACCAAGCAAATCATTTACATATTCCGGATCTTTATATTTTCAGCAAACTCACTTGGACCTAGCTGATTTAAAAGAAAAAAAGGCTTGTTTAAAACAGGAGTGTGACAGGCTAGATAAAGAGATTCTTAGTAAGCAGCAGATGCTCCAGCAGTTAAATAGTAAATTTGAGGCTGTGAAAAATGATTATCAAGCTGCCTCTGCAAGCAAATTAGCAGCAGGACTCGCGCATGAAATCAGAAACCCTCTGACTACAATTAAGGGGTTTATTCAGCTATTAAAGCCTGAATTCCAGAACCTTGGGAAATCGGAATTTGCCGATGTTGCTTTAGAAGAAATTAATCGAGCGAATGGTTTGCTTAGCGAATTTTTATCCATTTTCAAACCTGGATCTTCAGAAAGAAACAAGATTTCCTTAATCTCTATATCTAAAACAATCGGCAGCCTTTTTGCAAGTGAAGCACTACTGAAGGAAATTGAGTTGACAGTCAAGGTTCCAGATGATGATGTTTTCGTATGGGCAGATGAAAAACAATTAAAACAGGTGGCTTTGAATCTCCTGAAAAATGCTTTTGAAGCGATTGAGGAAAGTGATGTTAATCAGGGTGAAATTACGATAGCTGTTAATATGTTTGATGGTTATGCGAAATTCAGCGTAATTGATAATGGAGCTGGCTTATCAGAAACTGAAGCAGCAAAAATCTTCACTCCATTTTATACAACAAAAGAAAATGGGACCGGAATTGGCTTAGTCATTTGTAAGCAAATCATCGAGGAGCATGGAGGCAGGCTTAAAGCAAAATCCAAGTTTGGAAGAACAAGGTTTTCATTTGAGCTCCCTGCAATCTGAATTTTGGGGAGGCTTCCCTTTTGCATTAGTCGAAATATTGTCAAATTAACCTGAGGATTGACTTGAGTATAATTGATAAAATGTAAATAAGAACTCCTGGAAAGAAGGCGGTTAGAATGGAAGAAGTACTTATGTCTACGGACCATTATATATTCACAACAACCACTGCTGAGGTAATGCCGCCAAATGATTTCGTGGTGGAATTCATTACTGATTTACAAGATATGAACAAGAAGGATTCAGTTATTAAAATTAACAACCTGGATGAGCTGTTGGACTTCTTGGAAAACACAGATTGATAACACAATAAATGGATTACGCGGATACCTCGCTTGGTGCCCGCGTTTATTTTTTTATAAGAGTAAACTTTCCTCTCCCGAAAACATCTTTAATATAATCAAGTTTTGTTTGATTGAAATAAACATAATCCTCTTCATGAATTAAAATTGGAACGTCATTGAATGTGAATACTGTATCGTTCGTTAATGGTTGCTCCTCCAGAGCCACCTTGAGCTGGGGTCCGCCTCAGCCGATTCCCATAGTAAGCCTCACAAAAAGCTTTTCTCCAACATCACATTCCTTTTTGATAGCATTTTGCAGAATTTGATATGCGCTCTCGCTAATTTCAAACAAGGTAACCCACCTCCTTTTAATTTTGGATTTCCACATTTAGTTGGACAAATAACATCGAATTATGACAAAAATGCGAAAATTATACCTAAATCTATACATTTCGCCTAGTACTTATAATATATTATCCATAGAGGCTAAAAAAATAAAAATGCCTCAGTTTTTTACCGGGGAGTGCGTCATGAGAAAAAAGAATAGAAAAACTGCTTACGGATTGTCTATTTTTGCCGGCTTGGGAATCATAGCCACAAGTTTAATGTTCCAAATGTATCAACATGTCGAAGCGAAAGAGCCAAATGTGCAAGTGAAAAGCCAAAAAGCGCATAGTGAAAGAAGCTTTGAGGTATCTGGTAAATCCTATATAGAGAAAGTGAAATTAGGAGCCATTGGCGACATTTTAATTCACGACACTGTATATGAAGATGCTTATTCAAACAACAGCTATGATTTTAAACCGATGTTTAGCAATGTTAAAAATCATCTTTTGGAGCCTGACCTGCTCCTTGCAAATCAAGAAACGATTCTTGGCGGAGTTGAACTAGGTGTATCGAGCTATCCAAGCTTTAATAGCCCTGTGGAGGTAGGAGATGCCCTGCTTGACGCTGGGGTGGATATAGTCTCTAATGCCAATAATCATGCACTCGATAAATCTGAAAAAGGAGTTCTTAAATCGATCAGTCACATGGAAGATGCAGGACTTCCCTATGTTGGTTCTTTTAAGGATGAAGAAGACCAGCACAAGCTGCGAATTTTAAATAAAAATGGAATCAAGGTTTGCTATTTGTCCTACACTTATGGAACGAATGGGATTCCCGTTCCTTTAGGCAAAGATCATTTGGTGAACCTGATTGACAGAGAAATGATGAAGCTTGAAATCAGACGAGCAAAAGATCAATCTGATATTGTGGTTATGAGTGTTCACTGGGGAAATGAATATCAGCGATTTCCAACGGATGAGCAGAAAGATTTGGCTCAATTCCTCGTTGACGCAGGTGTAGATATCATTTTTGGGCATCATCCGCATGTTTTGCAGCCTATGGATTGGCTGACAGCAGCCGATGGAAGAAAAGCTTTGGTCGTATACTCCCTTGGCAATTTTCTCTCCGGGCAAATGTGGGATTATAAAGATATTGGCGGACTCGCCACAATAGAAATAACAAAGAAAGTAACTCCGGGAAGTACGGAAATAGTATTGGGAAATCCTGAGTTTATGCCTACTTTTGTTTCAAGCAGCAGGCAGAGAGACTATCAGGTTGTACCACTCAATGAAGCCGACAAATTCGGATTGGCAGATGCAAAAAATAAATATACAGAAATCATGAATCATATGTACCAGTTCATAAAAAAATAACAAAGCAGGTGCCTGGCCCATGATGCGCAAAAGCATTAAATGATGGGCCAGGCATCGCCTGTGTTATAATGCTTTTATTGGCAAAGGAAGGAGAACAATATGAAAATTACAATCAAAGATGATGCTGCAGCCTGGTATGAGAAGGAGATGGACCTTTCTGCCGGAGAGTACCTTCGATTCTTTGTCAGGTATGGCGGTTTCAGTACAGTTCAAAAAGGCTTTTCATTAGGTGTCTCCAAGGAAGAACCGGACCACACCGGAATTAAAACGGAGAAAAACGGTGTAACTTATTATATTGAAGAAAAAGATATCTGGTATTTTGACGGTCATGACTTAATAGTAGATTTTCATCCAGTCGGCCAGGAGCCAGAATTTAAGTTTGTAAAAGACTAAGGCAGACGCATTATGCGCCTGCCTTCATATTATTATTTGTTTAGGAGCTTATTTTCCAGCCCTTCATTTTTTAGTACGTCTGCCTGAGTATTCCCGAATAGATCAAAATGAGGGTAATCAACTTTTCTGTCGTCAATCCATTCTGGCCTCAAACCATATTTCCTGCCCCATTCAGCAAGTTTTTGAACATCTCTGCAGCCGACCTTTGTCACCGTTGAGCAGCCTGGAAACCGGTCATCTATCCAGTAGTGAGTTAGGAAGGCGATTTCCCCTCTTTTTACTTTCTCTTTCCAGATCTTGAGTTCTTCCCGCTTTATTCCAAAAGCCAATTAGACCTTCTCGCTTTCTTCTTCCGGCTGTCTTCTCGCACTCATATAAGCTTCATGCCAGTCGGGATAAGTTCTTTTTAACGAGACCGGCCTGAAATTTTCCCTTTTCACTAGCACATGCCTTGAGCTGCCTATAAGGGCAAGCTCACCTTCCTCGTTATAAACTTCATACTTATAGACAGAGCGGAAGCCATCGTATTCGTCCACCCATGTTTTAATCGTAGCAGTTTGTCCATATCTTAACGGTTTTTTATATGAAGCCTGGATATCGATGACTGGTGAGATGATACCATCCTTCTCCATTTCAGCATAATTAAAGCCTAATTCCTTGATCAGCTGAGTTCTTCCTAGCTCCATCCAGATTAAATAATTTGCGTGGTATACGACTCCCATCTGGTCAGTCTCTGCATAACGTACCTCGATTTCTCTAGAAGAAATGTGCATCCTTATTCCCCTTTTACCTTATTTAGTGCTGCTTCAAAGTCGCTTTTCTCTAAATATAAAGCATTTTCATCCAGATTTTGTCCATTGCTGGTTCCCATCAGCCTATAAGCCTGTGCCTGGATGGCTTCATCAACTAAATTTGTAGCAAATCTGCCATTACCATTAATATTAGCTTCTGAAAGCTCAGCTGATAAAAATGGGACAACATTTTCTGCGAATTTATACTGATACTTCTCTGCGTAATTCCTTATTATTTCTAGCATTTCCTCAGCTGTATAATCTGGGAAGTGGAAAAATTTCTTGAATCTGGAACGGAGTCCCGGGTTGCTTTCAAGCAAAAGCTCCATTTCAGCGGGATACCCTGCGAGAATGACGACAAGATTTTCATTATGGCGAGTCATCTCATCGACCAGTGTATCAATTACTTCTTTACCAAAGTCACCTGAAGTTTGCCCCAGCAAAGAATACGCCTCGTCGATGAAGAGGACGCCGCCAAGTGCTTCCCGGATTTTTTTCTTTGTTTTTATCGCTGTTTGACCCACATACCCTGCAACAAAATCTGCACGGCTGCTGACAATTAAGTGCCCACGCTTAAGCATACCGCACTCCTTTAGGAGCTCTGCATATATTTTTGCAACAGTTGTTTTTCCAGTCCCGGGATTCCCGGTGAATACTGAATGAAGCTGAACTGGCACACCAGGAAGTCCTTTTTCTTTCCTTAGCTGCTGCATTCTTACAAAGGAAATTAGGGTAGTCACCTCAGCTTTTACATTGTCCAGCCCTACAAGTGCCTCGAGCCTGTCTAGCGGTTTATCAGTATTTGTTGCTGGAGCTGATTCAAAATCCTCTTTTTCCAACAGAGTGTAAGCGGAGAAATCCGTTTCATCAACCGGCCGGGCACCTTTTTTAAAAATGGCCTCCAGAATTAGATTTCGAACTGTCCGAGCATTCCCAAAGGTATCATCTACTCGTTCCTTCTCAATCCGATCCTTAAGTTCTACTTTTGCTTCTTCCGTCATGGCAAAATCATTATCCCTCGATGCCTGTTCTGCAATCTGCATTAACTCATCGTTTGAATAGTCGGGAAGATGAATGAGGTTAGGCTGAGGGAAACGGCTTCTTAAACCAGGATTCGCATCTAAAAACTGCCGCATTTCTTCGGGATACCCTGCCAGAATGACAGCGAATTTGCCACCATATTCAGCGCTTGTCATCAACGAAACAAGAGTGTCGATTGCTGTCTGTCCATAATCATTCCCTGTCTGTCCTTCTCGCTTCAGGCTATAGGCTTCATCGATGAATAATACTCCTCCGAGGGCTTGTTCTACAAATTTACGGACATTTTCCTCAGTTTGTCCAACATAAGCGCCGACGAGCTGTGACCGGTCTGCCTCAATAATATCCTCACGCGGCAATACACCGAGCTGATGATAGATTTTTGCAAGCAGCCTTGCCAAAGATGTCTTCCCTGTACCTGGATTTCCGGTCAAAACCATATTAAGACTTTGATCGTCCTTTGCATTCAGTCCAAGTTCTTTTCGCTTCTGCTGAAATTGTAAAAATCGGTAAAAATCATTGACCCGTTCTTTTACTGATTTCAAGCCTACCATCTTATTTAGTTCCGTCAGAGGGTCGATGTCACCCTGGCTCGTTCCCTGTAACCGGTCAGCGAATTCTGCTTCCCATAAAAGTTTTATTTCATCTAAATTTTTCAGCCTTACCTTGATTTCCTCATAATGGACCGCTGTATGGAAAACACCAGTAACCGATTCTTCATATAGTTCTGTCGCCTTTAAAAGCGCTGCGGTTTCATCAATCGCTTTTTCTAATAAATCAATCAACTTATTGAATTTTTCCTCGACTGAAGTCCCTGGCTCTAAAAAAGGACTTTTCAAATCAGCTAGTTCATCTTCTGCTGAAGATAAGAATTGCTGTGAGATATTAATATACTGCTCAGCAGTTTTCTTTTTCAGGGCTCGATTGTCCGTTTCCCTAATCCGCGGATAAACAAGCTGATCAAAGATATGTCCCTTATTTTTCCACTGATTGCTAGCAAGCAAATTCTTTGCCTTGGTATTGGCAGGATTGGCCTCAATTGCCTTTTTCAGCCATTCAAGAACGAGCGAATCATATCCGTTCCGGTTCGATCTTGATTGGGCAGCATAGGCAAGGACGCTTGATAAAGATAAGCTTTGATTGCTATTAGTCAAATTCCTGATAACTGTTATCAAAGCCGCTTCATCACGTATGTAACCATTTTCCTCTAATTCCTGTTCCCATAAATTCAATTTTTCATCTAATGGGAGGTCTTTTTTATGTTGTTCCATTAATATCACTTCTTTTTTTAGTATACAATTCGTATCTTATCACATTTTCATATAAACGGAAAAAGACCCGCCTATTTAAAGGGCAGGTCTTTATGAGCACACCTACTTTAATGGATGTGCTTTGCAATGT
>NZ_JBAVFI010000160.1:0-1630 GCF_049588175.1 Mesobacillus sp. | reverse complement strand
AAGCCGTTTCAATACTAGTATGCTCCTTAAGTATTCGAATCAATCGGAAACCAGTTTGAAGGTGCAAATTGGCAGCGGCAATTGAATTTCTACTTCTTTATTATAGAGCTTTTAAATTAAGCAGATCGTTCAAATATACTCCGATTCCATCTTCTTCGTTCGTCAGGGTGATATCATTTGCAATATTTTTCACCACGTCAATCGCATTGCCCATAGCAATCCCGCGTCCCGCATATTCAAGCATGTCTAAATCATTATCTTCATCCCCGAAAGCAATGATCCTGTCAGGAGGGATTTGGAAATAGTCTGAAGCTTTCTTTAAGCCTACAGCTTTATTCAAGCCGTATTTAACAATTTCAACGACATGAAATGGAGCAGCCCAGCTTCTGTGGTCAATCACTTCAGCATGCACCTCAGACAGGTGTGCACGGATTTTTTTCACATCTTCTTCTTCAGAATGGATCAGCATACTTGTAGGAGAGGTCTTTAAGTATCTTCTAAGGTCTCCAGTTGTGATATTCGGATTACCCAAATTGAATATATCCATTAATTTTTCATCGTGATAATGAACGTATACATCGTCTATTACCTCAGCGATGATATTGTGGTATTTAAAATCATCAAGCGCTTCAACAATATCCTTCGCCACATCAATTGACAGAGGTGAATGGTGCACCCCCCACTTTGTATCAAGTGGATGATGGATGAAAGCTCCATTGAAGTTTACGATCGGTGTATCAAGTCCAAGCTCATGGTAGTACATTTCACTGGAACGGAAAGGCCTTCCAGTAGCAATCATGACAATATGGCCAGCATCACGGGCTTTTTGGATTACTCGCTTATTTTTTTCAGAAATTCTTTTATCATCTGTTAGTAAAGTACCGTCTAGGTCTAATGCGATTAAATGTTTTTCAGCCATAAAAACTCCTTCTTCCAACTGTTTTAGATATTTTGTTCCAGCGCCTGGCCAGATTCTCTCCGACCGCGCTCACCAAGGCGCTTACACTTTTCTTCATGATATGCGTTTGAGTGGCTCTTTTTTCATAAGAGTTCTACAATACATATATTGGATGGGTTATAAATTTATCTTATATCCACTATGCTAACCATTTTACATATAAATTGTAAAAAAATCATTTTTCTAATTTTACAGAGCGGTAAATTCGACTGTAAGGATAACTGTGGAATTTACATTCAAGCATATCCAGGAGGGTTTTACGTTGATTTTAGTCGAAAAGAAACGCATTAAAGATATTCCCGTTCTCCATATAGTAAAACAAAAGCAATTTTCAGACAAAATGCCTTTAATTATTTTTCTTCATGGGTTTACAAGCACGAAGGAAAGGAATATGCACGCAGCTTACCTTTTCGCTGAAAAAGGCTACAGGGTAGTAATGCCTGAAGCAAAATACCATGGGGAGCGAGCAGAGGGATTCTCAGAGATGGAGCTTGGGTTCCGTTTTTGGGAAATCGTCCTTACCTCAATTGACGAGCTTTCAATTATTAAGGACAACCTAGCTGAAGAAAATCTGGTTGATCCATCGAGAATCGGAGTTGCTGGAACTTCCATGGGAGCCATCACTACACTTGGTGGCTTAGCAAAATATGATTGGATAAAAGCCGCAGTCAG
>NZ_JBAVFI010000159.1:0-1857 GCF_049588175.1 Mesobacillus sp. | reverse complement strand
GGGTTTACTTTAGGTTTCTTGATTCACTTTATTCCCTCTTTTGGAATGGGACCGATTATATCAACAGCAAGTGCTAAACTTCTTAAAGGTAGTCCGGTTGCTGGGTTTATCAGCGGTGTTTCGCTTATTTGGCTTTTTCCATTCTTATTTTATTTGAATGTAATTGTCGGAGAGACGCTTTTTCCATATGGAATCTTCCCTTCAGCTTCTGGTATGCCTCACCATGGTGCAGTTATTGGAGCAAGTATGCATGTTGGTGCTGCCTTTTTCTTAGGCATGATTGTTAATGTTATCATTTTCGGGTTTATTGTATACTTCTTGATTTATACTCTTTTGCTGAAATACAGGCTGAATTTTTTATCAGCCATTAAAAAATGGGACGTAAAAAAATAAAGGAATGAAAAAATCTTATGGATTCTTTTCATTCCTTTATTTTTTTACGTTAGAGAGATTCATGCCTGGCAGACTTTTGTTTTTTCGCGTCAAGTCTGCAGGAATTCAATGATTTCGTTGTCAGATCCCTGATAAAACACTGTCTTCCAGCCGTTTTCCAGGAAATATGGACCTTCAATTGGCAAAAGTGAAGACTCTGCTAACCTGCGAATTTGGTCCTCAATATTATCCACTTCAAAACAAAGATGGACGTTCTCGCTTATATGGCTATTCAGATTATTTGCTATAAGCTCAATCATAAAGCCATTAAGATATAAAAATATGATTTCCTCATCTTGAAAAGAAGTTCTCAAATATTCCTTAAATCCAAGTAAATCCTCATAGAAAGTTTTCGCAGCTTCGAGGTTCTTCACTTCCAGTGCAAAATGGTGGATTCTCATATTTTTACTCCTTATCATATAATTAAGTTGATATCACCGAACTCATGCCATAAATAATTCTTTTCGATTGCAATCGAATAGGCTGAAAAAAGTTTTTTCTCATTCACAAATGCTGTAAGCATATCTAAGTGGCTTGCCTTAGGCTCATGGAAGCCAGTGATGATTCCATCGACGAGCTGCAGTTCATAGTCGGCACTCACATACAGATTTGTCCATCCTGATAAAATTGAAGTCTTTTTAGCCGTTTCTAATGCACGTACAACTGTCGTGCCAACCGCAACAACTTTTCCACCTGAAGACTTTGTCTCCATTATTGCCTTCATATCTTCTTGAGCTATTACATATTCTTCATAGTGGTCTTCTGGTGAATGTTCATACTGATCATCAAGCAAATAGCTTAGACCTGTATGAAGCTGCAGATAAGCGATCTTGATTCCTTTCCGCTGCAGCTTAAACAAAAGCTCCCAGCTGAAACCCCTTCCGGCTGATGGCATTTCTACGGACCCTGGCTGACTGGCAAAGACCGTCTGATAGTAGTCCAGCTTCCATGGCAGCTCAATATACTCATATCTGACTGGCTCACCTATTGAATAAAAAGCTTCGATAAGGTCTCTTCCCTGAATCGAAAACTGGACTATTTTTAATGGGGATTTAAAAACTTCGCCAATGACGTTTGCCTCTAGGTTTTCCCCCAAGCAGAATTGGTCACCCGCTTTGACATCTTCAGCAACGATTAGAACTTCCCAGGCAGAATCATTCTTTTTCCTTGCGAGCCTTATTTCAATCTCTTTCTTAATTAGCTTTCCATTTCTATGCCAATCAGCTTTCAAAATGGCAGGAATTGTTCTGCTGTTATTCAGCACAAGAATATCGCCGGGATTCAGATATTGGTCAAGTTCAAAAAACTTATCATGCTTTACGCTGCCTGTAGTCTTGTCAAGGATCATCATGTTTACATGATCTCTTCGTATCCCTCTTCTCTCAGGAGGAAGTGATGCATTGAGTTTAGAAGGAAGATAAAAAT
>NZ_JBAVFI010000158.1:0-3617 GCF_049588175.1 Mesobacillus sp. | reverse complement strand
GTCGTTCTGTTTTCAAAGTAAGCAATTCCCTAAAAAACAAATTATCTACTGTTTAATTTGACTGATAATTTCAAAATTAACAATAACCTTTCCTTCAGCCATAATAAAAACCACCCGTGAGAACGGGTGGTTTTCTCTGCGGCTGAAAGCCTTTGTTACTGACCAAACCCTAAAGGGCTACTGAAGGGTTCGCCATTTGTACTACTTCTACTGGCCAGACCTCAAAGGCCTTCTCCCCGTTTAACTTCGTTTCTTTTTCTTTACTTCTTCTCCGGTGAATGGATCAATGTATTCCATCATCGTTAATTGTTCTGCGACTATATCATCTTGAATTTGATTGCGTATATATTCTTCTATTACCTTTTTGTTTCTTCCGACGGTATCTACATAATAGCCTGTACACCAGAATTTGCGATTGCCATACTTGTATTTCAGATTTGCGTGTCGGTCAAATATCATTAAACTACTTTTGCCTTTTAAGTAACCGACAAATGCGGATACACTCAGCTTTGGTGGTATACTCACTAACATATGTACGTGATCCTTACACGCTGTTGCTTCAATAATTTCTACACCTTTTCTTTCACATAATGTACGCAGTATTTCTCCAATATCTTTTTTGATTTTCCCATAAATAATCTGCCTTCTATACTTAGGGGCAAATACGATGTGATACTTACAATTCCAGGTAGTGTGTGCTAAACTATTGTTGTCTTTAGACATAGGACTTCCTCCGTGCTGATATTTTGGTTGGCGAACCAAAAATATTTTAGCACCATGGGGAAGTTTTTTTAATACCACGCTGAAAGCTTTTTGGAACCCCGGGCCTAGCCCGGGGTTTTCATTTCACAAAAAAAGAAAGCACTGAAAAAAACCAGTGCTTAGTTTGTCGACAAAGCTAAAGTTCATCCATTAATTATTGAAACCCTGTTGATTAGAGTGGAAGGCACGAAGATTCTTCCGAAAATACTAACGCATTTCCATCGCGCTTGGGCTGGTCCGAGGAAGAAATCAATGTCCTGCGGGCTCACCGGGCGCCCCGCGGAAAGCGAGGCGCCTGTAACGGAAATCAACAGCACAATTTCTTCTCCAAACAGAAAAAAGACTGTAAACAAGCTCGATTTTTATCGAGTTTGTTTACAGTCTGAAACCAACCTTAAAGGTTGGTCTAAAAAATCATTAAGAGAATAATTTTGCTACTGCACTTCGTTCTTGTTCTGTTAACGGTACCATCGGCAATCTTACTGAGCCAACATCCAGCCCCTTAAGCTGCAATGCCGTTTTTACAGGGCCCGGGCTTGGAGCTGCAAAGAGTCCCTGCATGATTGGCAGAAGGCGCTGGTGAAGTTTCGCTGCATCAGCATTCCTTCCACTCAAGAACGCATCTACCATTGCTTGCATTTCATTTCCAATCACATGGGAGGCAACTGAAACGATTCCTGCTCCGCCAATAGCAAGGACAGGCAGAGTGAGGCCGTCATCCCCGCTGTAAAGAAGGAAATCATCTGGAGTTTCGGCAATGATTTTCGTCATGGCATTCAAATCACCGCTGGCTTCTTTAACCGCTACAATATTCGGAATTTCTGCAAGTTTGATGACTGTTTCCGGATGGATATTGACTACGGATCTTCCAGGAATGTTGTAAACCATAACAGGGAGAGATGTTGCCTCAGCAGCTGCTTTAAAGTGCTGATATAACCCTTCCTGGTTTGGTTTGTTATAGTATGGTGCAACAATCATAATGGCGTCCACACCAAGCTGTTCAGCTTTTTTTGTCAATTCAATTGTAGCATAAGTGTTGTTGCTCCCTGTTCCTGCAATGACAGGTACTCGCTTATCAACAACTTTTACTACATGCTGGAATAGAGCGATTTTTTCCTCTTTAGAAAGGGTTGGAGACTCTCCTGTTGTACCTGCTACTACGAGGGAATCAGTTCCATTGTCAATCAAATGGTTTACTAGCTGAGTAGTTTTTGCGAAATCAATATGCCCCTTATGGTCAAAAGGGGTTACCATTGCTGTAGATATTCTTCCGAATTGAACCATTCTGTCCACTCCTCTTCTCTCTGGCTTCTACGGCCGGTCGGCACCTACTGAGCCTCCGGCAGTAAAAACAAGATAATCACTTTAAATATCATGGCGCTCAAATTCTGCTTTTTCCTCATCAAGATGGAATGCATCATGCAAAGCATTTACCGCCTTGCTGAGATCATCTTGCTTCACGAGCACCCAAATTGTTGTATGGCTGTCTGCGGACTGCAGGATGCGGATTCCTTTTTCAGAAAGCGCAGTAACAATTTTCGATGTTACACCAGGCACACCTGCCATACCCGCACCTACAACCGAAACTTTTGCACAGTTTCTCTCAATCTGAGGAATATGCCCCAATCCTTCTAACACCTTTGCGGCCCGGCTTGTCATTTCATCAGAAACAGTGTATACGACGCCATTTGGTGAAATATTGATAAAATCGACACTGATGTTTTCATTAGCCATGGCTTTGAAAACTTCAGATTGGAGATTGTATTGATCTTTTTTCGCAAACACCTTAATCTGGCTTACATTGGAAACATGTGCAATTCCAGTTACCGGGCGCTCTTTGATATCGGTACCTTTATTTTCACGGTTTAAAGACGTCACAAGCGTACCGGGACTTTCAGAATAAGTTGACCTGATCCTGATTGGAACTTTGGCTTGCATGGCAATCTCCACTGCACGCGGATGGATGACCTTGGCACCCTGGTATGCCATATTGCATACCTCAGTATACGTGACAACTGATAGAGGTCTAGCGTTTTCGGCAATTCTCGGATCAGCAGTCATGATGCCTTCTACATCTGTAAAAATATCAATCCATTCGGCATTCAAAGCTGCACCTAGCGCAGCTGCGGACGTATCACTGCCGCCCCTGCCGATCGTTGTGATGTCACCATTTTTAGCTGAGCCCTGGAAACCGGCGACAACAACTGCATCGACCTGCTCTAATTCGCGAAGAAGCCGATCGCATTTCATGTCTAGAATTCTTGCATTCGTATGCTCGTTGTTTGTCCTAAACCCTGCCTGGGATCCAGTAAGGGCTGTCGCACTGATTCCGTTTTCCAGAAGCATATTGGAAAAAACCACACTGGAAATCGTCTCTCCGCAAGAAAGAAGCAGGTCATGCTCCCGCTTGCTGATCAAACTGTTATTGCCTCCGATCATGCTCAATAGCGTATCCGTTGCGTAAGGATCTCCTTTCCTTCCCATCGCGGATACTACGACAACTGCTTTATATCCTTCTGAAATCGCCTTTTTAATATGGCTCATAGCATGACTTCGGCTTTCCTTATCACGCACAGAAGTGCCGCCAAATTTTTGAACGATTATTTTCATCGTAACACCTCAAGAGTTTCTGTCATTAATTAAGTTAGATTTTTACTTATTTTACAAGACCTAGCTTTACCAGGCTCTCAGCAATTTGCACTGAGTTCCATGCTGCACCTTTTAAAAGGTTATCGGAAACGACCCACATATGAAAGCCTGAATCGTTATCAAGGTCTTTCCTGATTCGGCCTACGAATACATCATTTTTACCAACACAGAAAGCTGGCATTGGATATATCTGATGTTCAGGATCA
>NZ_JBAVFI010000157.1:0-1733 GCF_049588175.1 Mesobacillus sp. | reverse complement strand
AGCTTCTGCTCGACTCTCGTTGAGATATCGTGTGCTGTACTGATATCCAACGCGGGATTCACGGTGATGACTGTGTCGACGACGATGTTGTTGCCATAGCTCCTGGCCTTTAAGTCTTTGATTCCTTTTACACCCGGAACCTCGCATATTGTTTCTTTATAGTCCTTGATCAAGTCTACATCAAATCCATCGGTAAGCTGGTGGGAGGCTTCACGGAAAATGTCCCACCCTGTTTTTAAGATCAGTCCGCCAACGATGACAGCTGTGACAGGATCCAGCCACGGCAAGCCAAACTGCGACCCGATGATGCCGACCGCTGTACCGATACTAACCCATGAATCCGACAGATTATCCTTTGCTGCTGCCATAACGGAATGGCTCTTTATTTTAAGAGCAAGCTTGCGATTGTATCGATAGACCAAGTACATTACCAAGGCGGCAAATAAGCCTGTCCAGGCAGAAATGAGATCTGGCGCTTCATTTCCTCCTTCAAAAATCGAAGTGACCGCGCTGTATAACACCTGGAGCCCGACAAGAATCATAATAAAGGACGCGACCATCGACGCGACCATTTCTGATTTCCAATGCCCGTATAAATGGTCATCATCTGCCGGTTTCTGCGACAGACGCAATCCAATCAATACGGAAACGGAAGCTAAAATATCTGTTGTGTTATTCAATCCATCGGCCATTAAAGCCTCTGAATCACTGATATATCCGACAAACAATTTTAACGCGGATAAAATTATGTACGCAGCGATGCTGATGATTGCTCCCCGCTCGCCTAATTTCAAATTGGAATAACGCTGTTCATCCATCTCTAAATCCTCCAATCAACTGCTAAAACATTTTAACAATCGATTTATGTGTGGGTCTATAGCAATCTTTTTACCCTTATCCATGTTCGTGACAGAGGGGCAAAAAAGTTTCCTTAAGGCAATTAAATTAGGCTTTCCATTCCTTAAGCACAAAAAAACACACTAAACGGGTTTATGTTTAGTGTGCTCAGATTTTTATTTAAGTTCCATAATGATCGGTAAAATCATCGGCCTTCTGCCAGTCTTGCTATATAGCAATGGATTGACGACGTCGATTACAGCTTTTTTAAGACTTGACCAATCCTTCGTGCCGTTTGCGAGTTCAGTAACGATTTTATCATTGATGACCTCTTCAACATTTTTCATAAGGTTGCCAGATTCTCTCACATAGACGAATCCTCTTGTTACGACCGTCGGCTTGTTGACAAGCTGGTTTTTCTCGCGGTCGATCATCATCGTGACGATGACGAGTCCATCCTGTGACAGCACTCTTCTATCTTTTAAAACAATGTTTCCGATATCTCCGATGCCGCTTCCGTCCACATACACAGGCTGTGCAGGGACTTTACCGCCTACCTGGCCGCCTTCTGCAGAAAGCTCAAGAACATCTCCATTGTCTAAAATAAAGCAATTTTCACTAGGAATCCCGCATTGCTCAGCCAATTTCACATGCTGATTGAGCATCCGGTATTCTCCGTGAATCGGAATGAAATACTTTGGATTCAACAGCTTGATCATCAGCTTCTGCTCTTCCTGCTTCCCGTGACCTGAAGTATGGACTTCACTGATTTTATGGTGAATGATGTCAGCACCGATGCGGTGAAGCTTATCAATCACGCGGTTAACACTGATCGTGTTGCCAGGAATTGGTGAAGATGAGAATACAATCGTATCTCCCGGAATGACCGAAATTTG
>NZ_JBAVFI010000156.1:0-4384 GCF_049588175.1 Mesobacillus sp. | reverse complement strand
AAATCAGTCAATGCATCCGCGCCGACAACCTCAGCTGCTACTTTTTCACCGTTATAGAGTGAGACTTCAACTTTGGATGCCCCTTCAATCACATGATTATTGGTCACGATATAAGCACTGCCGCCTGATTTTTTAAAAATCACCCCAGAGCCTGAACCACTTTCTACAGCGCCCTGACTGCTTGAAAATGGGCTGTTTTGCTGCTGGAAATTGGTGATGCCGACAATTGACTTCGAAGATGCCTCAATAATATCTGCCATTGACACCGAACTTTTTGCAGAAGCAGGCGTCGTAACAATATTTGTAGAGTTGTTACTGTTTAGCCCATCTGCAGCATTCTCAGCAGGAGCTTGTACCTTATTTCCTAAATCTAAATCTGTATAATTGACAGCCGCAAGTGTCAGAGCAGAACCAATCACTCCCGCCGTAACTGTTGATAAAACACTCTTCCATTTACTCGCTTTTTTCACCGGCTCAGCTTCCGGATACCGATAACGCTGTTCAAATTCATTCATGGTTATTCCTCCTTATTTGCTTCATCCTGTTTACTTGTTTTCATCTTATCCAGAATTTATGAACAAATTATTAACAATCTGGGGCAAGGATTTTAAATTAAATGGAAGAATTATGGGTGTTTGGACATAAAAACTTGAGGTTGAACATAAAAAAAAGCCACAGGCATCGCCTGCAGCTTAATCCATATAGCATTTTTACATTTCAATATCCCTGACTAAATTAGCCATTTCAATGGCGGATGTAGCTGCGTCCCAGCCTTTATTTCCTGCTTTAGTTCCGGCACGCTCGATCGCCTGCTCGATTGTATCAGTGGTCAGCACTCCGAAAATAACAGGAATGCCGGTATTTAACGCTGTAGAAGAAACCCCTTTGGCTGTCTCATTGCAGACATAGTCAAAGTGTGGAGTGGAACCGCGAATAACAGTTCCTAATGTGATGACTGCATCATACTTCCCGCTTTAGCTAGTTTCTGTGCAATTAACGGAATTTCGAAGGCTCCAGGTACCCATGCTACGTCCACATTGCCTTCTTCAACTCCATGTCTTTTTAACGCATCAAGTGCACCGCCCAATAATTTGCTTGTGATAAATTCGTTAAAACGTCCAACTACAATTCCGACCTTAAGTCCTGTACCTACTAAATTTCCTTCGAATGTTTTGTTCATTTCTATTCCTCCATATTTAAAATTTAAGTAAATGACCTAACTTGCTGTGCTTTGTTTTTAAGTAATTTTCATTTTCTTCACGTGTTTCCATCTGGATCGGCACCCTGTCGACAACCTCAAGGTCATAACCCTTCAGCCCTTTTATTTTTCTTGGGTTATTGGTCAGAAGTTTGATTTGCTTAATGCCAAGGTCTTTTAGAATTTGTGCACCAATTCCATACTCACGCAAATCGGCTCCAAATCCTAGTTTTTCATTAGCCTCCACCGTGTCATAGCCTTCTTCCTGGAGCTTGTAGGCTCTGAGCTTGTTCATAAGTCCAATGCCTCTTCCTTCCTGGCGCAAGTAAAGCAGGACTCCCGTGCCTTCTTCATTAATTTGCCTCAATGCTGCATGGAGCTGCGGCCCGCAATCGCAGCGGTAGGAGCCAAATACATCTCCAGTCAAACATTCTGAGTGCACTCTTACTAGTACCGGCTTGTCGGGATCGATTTCCCCTTTTACCAAAGCAATATGTTCTTTATCATCTACAAGATTTGAATAACCTACCGCCTTGAAAATTCCAAATTCAGTCGGAAGATTGATTTCAACTTCTCTCTTGATCAATTGATCTTTCCTGTTCCGATATTGAATCAAATCTTTAATCGTGATCATTTTTAATTCGAATTGATCGGCGATTTTCCGAAGCTGTGGGACACGAGCCATTGTCCCATCCTCATTCATGATTTCACAGATGACGCCTGCTGGCTTTGCTCCGCATAATTTTGCTAAATCCACTGCTGCTTCTGTATGGCCAGCTCTTCTCAAGACTCCGCCTTTTTTTGCAACAAGCGGAAAAATATGACCAGGCCTTTTAAAATCTGCACCCTTCGATTCAGGGTCAAGCATACTTAGAACAGTTGCCGACCTTTCATAGGCTGATATGCCAGTTGTTGAAAACTTGTGGTCAACACTTACCGTAAACGCTGTCCCATGAGGGTCGGTGTTGCGTGAGACCATCGGCATTAAATCCAGCTTTTGAGCCAAATCTGTTTCTATAGGGACACAGATCAATCCTCTTCCATGTGTCGCCATGAAATTGATAACATCAGGGGTAGCCTTTTCAGCCAATGCGATAAAATCTCCTTCATTTTCACGGTCTTCATCATCACAAACGATGACGACATTCCCCTGCATAAGCTCATATATCGCTTCTTCGATTGGATCAAACATTTTCATCATCCTCACATAAACCCATTTTCCTCTAAAAATTGGGCAGAAATAGTATTGCCTCGTTTTGGTGCTCCCGCGGCAGCCTGGTTATTTAAAAAGTGCCCTACATACTTTCCAATCATGTCACACTCGATGTTAACAATATCACCGGTACCCTTAAAACCCAAAACTGTCTCGGATAAAGTATGGGGAATCAATGATAATGTAAAACTCTCTTCCGAAACACCAAACACCGTCAAGCTTGTACCATCTACAGCTACAGAGCCTTTTAAAATAATGTATTTGAGTAATTCAGGTTCTGTTTCTATTTCATAATAAACGGCATTTTCAAATTGCCTTTTTCCTTTTATTACACCTACTCCATCAACATGGCCGGCTACAAAATGTCCCCCGAATCTTCCGCCTGCGGCCATCGCCCTCTCAAGATTCACCTTAGATCCACGTTTTACTGTTTTCAAGCTGGTCGCTTTGACTGTTTCAGGCATCACATCGACTGTAAAGCGACTCTTTGAAAAAGAAGTGACGGTAAGACATACTCCATTTATTGCTATGCTGTCGCCCAGATTGACATCGGTTAATACCTTGCTTGCATCGATTGTCAGGACGAATGACTCACCGGTGTGTTGGATATTAGCAATAGCTCCTATTTCTTCAATGATTCCCGTGAACATCTATTTAACCTCCTTCCGGGACAGGCTCCGAAATAATCCTTATATCCTGTCCAATCTTCTTCACATCTTTTATTTCCAAAGAAACGGTGTCCTCCAGATGTGCTATTCCTTCCCCTCCGAAGGCAGCAGGAGCTGTTTTCCCTCCGATCAGTCTTGGGGCAATATACGTAACGACTTGCTGAAAAGCCTTTTCCTTTAAAAAGCTGCCATGAACTTCAGCGCCGCCTTCAACATAGACAGAAGAGAGTCCTCGTTCACCAAGCTTTTTGAGCATATCGAGAATCTGAATCGTTGGTGTTTCGAGCGTTATAATTTCAACTCCATTTTCAGCGAACTTTTTGATTTGATCAGGATCTGCCTCACACCCTGTCACAATAATGGTTTTTGCTTCATTATCGTAGACGACTCTGGATTCTAAAGGAGTTCTCAGGTTCGTGTCGAGAATCACCCTGATTGGATTCTTGCCTCCCCCTTCAATCCTGGCTGTCAGGCTTGGATTATCCTTGATCACTGTATTGACACCTACCAAAATAGCATCATGAGTGTGACGAAACTGGTGAACATCCTTCCTTGACTCTTCGCTAGTGATCCATTTACTTTCACCAGCTGTGGTTGCAGTCTTTCCGTCAAGGCTTGTGGCTGTTTTCAAAGTTACATAAGGCAAGCCAGTATTTATGTAATGAAAAAACACCTTATTTAGCGCTTCAGCTTCATCCTTCAATAATCCTGCTTCTACCTCTATTCCAGCTGCCTGCATCTTTTTAATCCCTCCGCCAGCTACAAGCGGATTGGGGTCCATCGAAGCGACAAAGACCCTCTTAATCCCCGATTCAATGACTAAATTTGAACAAGGAGGTGTCTTGCCAAAATGACTGCATGGTTCAAGTGTTACATAAAGTGTCGCACCAAAGGTTTTGTCACCCGCCATTCGAATAGCATGTACCTCAGCATGAGGCTCTCCCGCCTTTAGGTGTGCCCCCATTCCTACAATCTGATTATCTTTAACCACAACGGCTCCGACATGCGGATTAGGAGATGTTTGTCCTGTTGTTGCTTTCGCCAGGTTGATGGCTAATGCCATGTAGTCAAGGTCTTTCATCCAATATCCTCCTTTCTAAAATCTATTTTTGTAACCATTGTAGCTATGCATCTTGGAGGCTTCTAATGACCATTCGGGAATAAAAAACGAATTGAATGGTTCTTGGAGAACATCCTTATCCATTTTTTCATCCAGGTATCCAAGAGGCTTCATTGGGTACCTCTTTTTCCAATTTTTGTTCTTTCAGGTATCCAAGGGACCTTATTGGGTACCTAATTTTCCAT
>NZ_JBAVFI010000155.1:0-2371 GCF_049588175.1 Mesobacillus sp. | reverse complement strand
CCGTTACAGTTGAATCATAGGCTTTCTGAAAAATACGAAGCAGATATATATTTGAAACGCGAAGATTTGCAGCATGTGAGGTCTTTTAAATTACGTGGCGCTTATTATGCCATGAAGATTTTATGGGATGCTGGACTCCAAAATGGAGTGGTATGCGCGAGTGCGGGCAATCATGCTCAAGGTGTTGCATACGCCTGCAGGCAGCTTGGAGTTAATGGGAAGATCTATATGCCAGCGACAACACCAGGACAAAAGGTTAGCCAGGTAGAAATGTTCGGTCGAGAGTATGTCGACATCGTCCTGACGGGTGATACGTTTGATGATTCTTACCGGGAGGCACTTATCTGTGCAGAAAGAGAAAAAAGAGAGTTTATCCACCCTTTTGATGATGAAAAAGTTATTGCCGGACAGGGGACTGTTGCAGTCGAGTTATTGAATGACTGCCAGGCATCAGTAGATTTTGTCGTTGCAAGCATTGGCGGGGGAGGATTAATGGCAGGCTTGAGCACATACATAAAAAGTGTATCCCCTTCTACTCAGTTGATCGGGGTCGAACCAGGGGGAGCTGCTTCAATGCGGGCAGCCTTTGATCAAAATAGTGTTTTTCCCCTGGAGCACATTGACACTTTCGTTGACGGAGCGGCTGTTAAGTGTGTCGGCAGTAAAACGTATGAGATTTGCAGGGAAAATGTTGAAAAACTAGTTCAGGTTCCTGAAGGAAAGGTATGTACTTCCATCTTAGAATTGTATAATGAACATGCGATTGTAACAGAGCCAGCAGGAGCATTGCCCATTGCCGCTCTAGACATGATAAAGGATCAAATCAAAGGGAAAACAGTTGTCTGTGTTATAAGCGGCGGAAATAATGATATCAGCAGAATGCAGGAAATCAAGGAGCGCTCCCTGCTGTATGAAGGCTTGCTTCATTATTTCATTGTTAATTTCCCTCAGCGCGCAGGTGCTTTAAGGGAATTCCTTGATGACGTTCTAAGCCCGGGAGACGATATTACAAGGTTTGAATACACGAAGAAAAATAATAAAGAAAGCGGTCCTGCCCTAGTCGGCATCGAACTGAAAGTTAAGAATGATTACACAAGGCTAATTGCCAGTATGGAAAGAAAAGGCTTTGCATTCATGGAATTAAACAAGGACAATCAGCTGTTTAATTTATTGGTATAATATTAATAATAGATAATAAAGGAAAGTTAATATAAAATAGGAACTGTGAAATAACATTAGGTTTTGGCATACTTTGTGAATTTCTTATGAACTTTCACGGCTTTCCTCCAAACTGGGGAGTAAAAGTACTATAATCATAGTAGATTTACTATATGAAAAGGAGATGTTGATATGTTATCAAACATCGGAGTTCCTGGATTAATTTTAATCCTTGTCTTAGCTTTGATTATTTTTGGACCAAAAAAGCTTCCTGAGATAGGCCGTGCGTTTGGCCAGACTCTTCGCGAATTCAAGAAATCAACTCGTGAATTGACAAGTGACGTTATGGAAGAGTTTGAAGAAGAAAAGAAGGAAATTTCGAAAATCACTAAATAAGGTGTAAGATGCTTTTATCTTACATCTTTTTTTCTTAAGGCATTTTTACAAAGCTAGTCCTTTTGTAAGTTATGCTTTCCTTCAAGAAATATTAAAAAAAGCAGCAAATGGAATTGGCAGGGGATTGGTATGGAAGATAAAGAATTAAATCTTGTTGATCATCTTGATGAGCTTCGAAAAAGGCTCATTATTTCGGTAGTTGCATTCATTGTATTTTTTGGAGTTGGTTTTTACTTCGTAGAAGATATTTATCATTACTTTGTTCGTGACCTGGATGTAAAACTAATTGTTTTAGGTCCGAGTGATATTATATGGATTTACTTTATGCTGGCCACCATTATTGCGATAGCTGGAACAATACCGGTTTTGGCATTGCAAATTTGGCTGTTTGTAAAACCAGCTCTCATGCCGAATGAGAGGAAAATTTCACTAGCATACATTCCAGCACTATTCATTTTGTTCTTAGTTGGTCTTGCATTCGGTTATTTCGTCATCTTTCCGAATGTCTTGAACTTCCTTGTGGAATTAAGCGGGGATATGCTTGTAACGAACTTTACAGCCGACCGGTATTTTAAATTCATCATGAACATGACAATCCCATTTGGTGTTCTGTTTGAACTTCCAGTCGTCGTTATGTTTTTGACATCACTCGGGGTAATCAACCCTTATGTGCTTACAAAAATCCGAAAGTATGCATATTTCGTCCTTATCGTTATTGCAATTGTCATATCTCCACCAGATTTCATGTCAGACTTTCTCGTGATGATTCCACTCCTTCTTCTATACGAAATCAGCATCAACCTTTCTAAGGTTGTCT
>NZ_JBAVFI010000154.1:0-4099 GCF_049588175.1 Mesobacillus sp. | reverse complement strand
TGCTGTGCAGTCACAAGAACCGGAAGGCTAGTTTCAAGTACTTCTGAATCTCCTTCTACATCTCTTGTGATCGTTGCAGTAGAACCATTGATTTCAAGCTTAGTAATTGTTGTGACATAAGGGATTCCAAGCTGATCAGCTACACGCGGAGCTACTTGTCCGGAGCCGCCGTCGATTGCGACATTTCCGCCAAGAATCAAGTCTGCTTCTTTATCCTTTAGATATTCTGCAAGGATTTTCGCAGTTGTAAATTGATCACCATTCTCAACGTCATCCTCGATATTGATCAGTACTGCTTTGTCTGCACCCATCGCAAGTGCTGTGCGCAGCTGTTTTTCAGTTTCTTCGTTGCCCACTGAGACAACCGTCACTTCACCGCCGTGAGCGTCCCTTACCTGGATTGCTTCCTCAATCGCATACTCATCGTATGGATTGATAATGAATTCAGCGCCATCTTCATTGATTTTGCCGTTTGCGATTGAAATCTTTTCTTCTGTATCAAATGTCCTTTTCATTAGAACGTAGATATTCATTATTTGACCTCCTAAGTATTCAAACATTTTAGCTGTTCTAAAGATTAAAATAATTTACATTAAAAAAATAGTTACCGCTAAAAGGTTTGCTTATTTTCCCTTGAACTCCGGATTTCTTTTTTCAAGAAAAGCTTGGATACCTTCCTGCCCATCCTCTGAAAGGAAAACATCTCCGAAGAGCTTAGCTTCTTCCTTTACTCCCTTGTAGAAGGAGTCTGTCTTCGAATGGTTAAGCAGTTTGATCGCTGCACCGATGGACACTGGGCTTTTCTTTGCAATCTTGCCAGCCATCTTGTATGCGTTTTCAAGTAACTGCTCTTCAGGGTAGGCATGGTTGGCTAGTCCTAATTGCACTGCTTCTGTACCCGAAATTGGGTCACTTGTAAACAGCATTTCAGCAGCTCTTGCAACACCTACATAACGAGGAAGACGCTGGCTTCCAGCAAATCCAGGTATTAATCCTAGCTGCAGTTCCGGCAATCCCAGCTTGGCATTTTCAGCTACAAGACGGAAATGGCAAGCCATGGCCAGCTCCAGCCCTCCGCCTAATGCTGCGCCATGGATGGCAGCAATAATAGGCTTTGGATAATATTCCATTCGTTCAAATAAGTCCTGGCCATATTCTGCAAGCTTCGCAAAATCTTCGCCAGTTTTGATTGTCGTGAATTCTTTGATATCTGCTCCCGCAGAGAAGAATCTTCCTTCACCGTGGATCAGTATCACTCTGATCTCCTGATTCCCCTCGATTTCGTCAAGCACTGCTGAAAGTTCTCTCAGCAATCCTGATGAAAGTGCATTGGCTGGCGGACGGGTAATTGTAATGGTTGCAATCCTGTCCTCCATTGACCACTTAAGATACTCCACATTTTCCCCTCCCTTTTTATTAGGGCTGTATTAACTTAGACTGTTGATTTCTACTCCAGGCACTCACTTTCCGCTGGGCGTCAGGTGAGCCCGCAGGACATTGAACAGCTTCCTCGAATCTGCCCACGCACGATGGAAATGCGTTAGCATTTTCGGCGGAGTCGAGTGCCTTCCGCTCCAATCAACAGGTGCTAAAAATCAAAATTGATTTTAACACAGCCTTATTACATGCTCCTCACTCCCAGTTGCTTTATGGCCCTATTAAAATCTCTAAGGGGCAAATTGCCGAAAAGGTTGAGATAAGAGCCTAATTAGAGGACCGGTTTGGTGTCCTGGTAACCACAGCCGTTAATCAGAAGCTGATGGACTGCTTTAGCCAGGTCTGGAAGATTGTATTTCTGTTCATTCATTACCCATGAAGTGACAGTTTCATCTACCGTCCCAAAAATCATCTGCCTTGCAAGACGCAAATCAAGGGAGCTAGAAAACTCTCCATTCTCTATGCCTTCCATAATGATTCTGTCAATCAGCATTAAGTAGCCTTTCAGCACCTCGTTGATTTTATGCCGGAGATCCTTATTTGACTGCCTTAGTTCCAGCTGGGTTACAATTGCAAGATGCCGGTCTTTGGAAAGCATCTTAAAATGCGTTTCCACCAACATGTATAATTTCTCTGTCGCCGTTGTTTTTCCTGCAATTTTTTGTTCGATGTTTTCAACGAAGTAACCCATTTTCTCCTGGAACAGAGAAATCAGAATGTCTTCTTTATTCTTAAAGTACAAATAAATTGTCCCATCGGCCACTCCAGCTTGCTTGGCTATTTTAGACACTTGAGCCTGGTGGTAGCCGTTTTCAGCGATAACGACAACTGCTGCGTCAATTATTTGCATGTATTTCGGCCTGTTTTTTTTCATTACTTTCACTCCCGCTCCAGGAAAAGCACAAGCATTAAAATGCTACAGTGACACACTCCCGTTTACGATTTTAATCTGCAAATAGTATACTGAATGAATCGTCATTCATATTTTTATAATAGTATCCAGTCACATTTCTGTCAAGGAAATGTGTTTCATTTGGACAAGCCATTATATCCAAAAAGAAAGAGCCGATTTAGGAGCCGGCTTTAAAATTAAGCTCGCTTCTGTTCATCTTCCTGTCTTTTTGCTTTTTCTTCATCTACCAGTGCCCTGCGAAGGATCTTACCAACCGCCGTTTTCGGCAGCTCTTTTCTGAACTCATAAAGTCTTGGAACCTTATAAGCTGCCAGGTGTTTCCTCGCGTACTCATTAAGCTCCGCCTCTGTAACTTCAGCGCCTTCCTTAAGAACGACATACACTTTGACTGTTTCGCCACGGTAAGGATCTGGAATGCCAGCTGCGACTACTTCCTGTACCGCAGGATGTTCATACAGAACCTCTTCAATTTCCCGAGGGTATATATTGAAACCTCCGGCAATAATCATATCTTTCTTCCGGTCGACGATGTAGAAATAACCTTCGTCATCCATATAGCCAAGATCTCCGGTCAATAACCAGCCATCCCTTAGGACCTGTTCCGTTTCCTCCGGCCTGTTCCAATATCCCTTCATAACCTGAGGCCCTTTTACTGCTATTTCGCCGATTTCTCCTTGAGGCAGCGGTTCGCCAGTTTCCATTGATAGAACTACAGAGTCAGTATCCGGCCAAGGAACACCAATGCTCCCTTTTACTCTCTTTTTGTCCCACAGGAAATTCGCATGTGTGACAGGTGATGATTCTGTTAAACCATATCCTTCTACAAGCTTTCCACCGGTAACTTCTTCGAATTGTTCCTGGACTTCAACTGGCAAAGGGGCTGAGCCGCTTATACAAGAATCAATCGAAGACAAGTCGTATTTTTTCAGGTCAGGATGGTTCAACAGACCAATATAAATCGTCGGAGCTCCTGGGAATAAAGTAGGCTTTTGCTTCTGGATTGTTTTCAATGTCGTTTCCGGATCAAATTTAGGCAGCAGGACCATCTTCGACCCTTGCATGACTGATAGAATCAGGACAGCCGTCATTCCATACACATGGAAGAATGGGAGAATGCCAAGTACCGTTTCTTCACCCGGCTTGCATTTATAGAGCCATGCATTACACATCGCTGCATTCGCAACCAGATTTTTATGCGTCAGCATAACACCCTTAGGAAATCCGGTGGTTCCGCCGGTGTATTGCAATAATGCCAGGTCTTCTTCAAAATCAAATTCATACTCTTTAATCTGACCAGCAGGCTGCTTCATAATTTCATTGAAAAGGTGGTTCTGACCTTCGTGTTTGACGTTTACGATAATTCCATACTGCTTCTTCTGGATAAATGGGTAGACAAGGTTTTTAGGGAAAGGAAGATAATCTTTGATAGCGGTTACAATTACATTCTCTAAATCCGTGTTCGCGATGACTTTTGAAACCCTAGGAAATAAAATATCTAAGGTAATAATTGCTTTAGCGCCTGAATCTTTCATTTGATATTCAAGTTCGCGTTCCATATACAGAGGATTCGTCTGTACGACAATCCCGCCGGCCATCAGGATTGCATAGTAGCTGATTATTGATTGCGGAGTATTTGGGAGCATGATTGCCACCCGATCTCCTTTCTCAATTCCCAATGATTGCAGATAAGCAGCCAATTTTTTCGCATAGTTATAAACCTGCTTATAGGTCAATTCCTTCCCCATAAAG
>NZ_JBAVFI010000153.1:0-2728 GCF_049588175.1 Mesobacillus sp. | reverse complement strand
CTTCTAAAGTATTCAAAAGCCAGGTTATGTAATACCTTTGCCTTTCGATCATGTGAATTACAAAGTTCACAGCTTTTGATTAAGCTTTCAAACCTATGAATCGTTTCTTTAAAATCTCCATCATCTTTTACTTGAATCGCCATAAGCATTTCTGTATCAATCACTCTCAGATAGTTATTAATTTCTTTAAAAAATTGACGCGATTTATCTGCAAAAAAATAAGCCATAACTGGTGATTCATTTAAATGATACGCGACTGCTAAATGAAAGGTATATTCCTTGTTATTGTAATCTGCATCATTTATTGACTTTAATGCTTGAATTGCTTTGGGATTTTCATGTTTCGCTAAATAGTAAACTCCTAAAACGTGTTTGAATAGATTAGCTTCGTAGGTTGATAATTTATGTTCTTTCTTTTGGATTTCATTGATGATTTCTAATGCTTCCTCGGTCAAATTATGCATGAGTAAATACCGAACCCGAAGTAATTTGTAAAGATTGATATAATCAGAGATCTGAATTAAATCTTCTTGCTCAAGTTCATGATTAATAAGATCCATTTCTTCCAATAATTGCATGACAATAACATCATGCCAATGATTTAAACGCTTTTTTATATTATTAAGTTTTATTAATTCTTTTTCGATATTTATACCTAGTCGCTCGGATAAAAGAGTGATAATTTCAGGTGCATATTCAGTATGTAAACGCTCAATTTTACTAATATGTGTTCCAGAACAAATCCCTTTTCCTAATTGCTCCTGAGTCATTTGGTATTTTTCCCGATAAAACTTAATGATTTTCCCCTCATTCATATTGAATTTCTCCTTTTAGAATAATATTTGGATGTGATTGAGTAGTAGGAAAACCAAGATTCCCCCAAGTACAAAAATGATTTTTTCGATATAGTTTAACAATTGTCATTTTCTTGAAATCTAAGGGTTGAAATTTTACAAATAACCGTTCACATTCTTCTAGTTTGACAATATTCTACAAGGTTTTTGACACTTGGTGCAGTTGAATTAGGACAACTTGTAGAACAATTCCCCCAATTTACCGCAAATAAAAGCTCAAGTACAATATGAATTAATAGAGTTATCTAATTATTCATACTCTTATTTTACACTATCTTTCTTTAGGTAGGAAAGCGATGCTCATAGGAATATGTAACCATTTTATTAGGGGGGAAACTTGCTAGATTACTATTTTTAAAAAGTATTAAATTTAAAATTTACAGCATAAATCAAATTAGTTAAAGGAGCGTTAATTTATGAAAATTCGAAAGAAACAATTTCTAAATGTTATGGTATCAGGTGTAATAGCATCTGGCCTTCTTACATCTTATTTAATGCCTCAACAAAAATCTTATGCGATTTCAAATTCTGCTGAATCGATCTTAAAAGGACTATCCGAAGAACAACGACAGTCTATAAAACGATTAACCCCACAAGAAGGATTCATAATTGATCCAAGTTTGTTGTCACTTAAAGATAATACCGCAAATGTCATTGTTGAGTTCAAAACAACTCCGGTCGAAAATGCTCAGCAATCAAATTCAAAAGGTACCTCAAAAAATAAAGCAGAAAAGGTAAAAGGGGAACAAGAATATTTCAAGCAACGTTTAGAGGAACTTTTTAAGAAAAAGAAGGAGTCAAACCAAACTTTAAAAGAAAATTCACTTCAATATCAAATTAAACAAACTTACCAGAATGTATTTAATGGAATGGCTATGACGATTCCTACAAGTGAAATTAATACCTTGCTTGAGACTGGTGTAGTCAAAAGGATTTGGAAAGACAATGTCGTTAGTTTACCGAAAAATGAATCGACTATTACACAAGAACCAACAACTGGAAAAGTAATTCCGCCAGCGCTTCCTCATATAGGAGTTGATCGTTTACATAATGAGGGCTTAAAAGGACAAGGAATAAAAGTTGGTGTACTTGATACAGGGATTGACTATAATCACCCTGATTTAAAAGATGTTTATAAAGGCGGGTATGATTTTGTCGAAAATGATTCTGATCCAATGGAAACAACTAGAGAGCAATGGCTTGCATCTGGTCAACCTGAAACGATAAATGGTAGTTCATACTATACAGAACACGGAACTCATGTTGCTGGTACTATCGCATCTAACCCTAAAAATGATGTTGATTATGCAATGACAGGTGTAGCTCCGAATGTTGACTTGTATGCATATCGAGTATTAGGAGAATATGGATCAGGATATGATTCATCGGTTATTGCAGGTATAGAAAGAGCGGTTGAAGATGGAATGGATGTTATTAATTTATCATTAGGTAATGGTAATAATCATTCCTTAGACGCTACATCTGTAGCAATCAACAATGCAGCATTAAAAGGGGTCATACCAGTTATAGCCGGAGGAAATGCAGGGCCAAATCCTGGTACGTTAGGTTCACCAGGTGCTTCTCCACTAGCAATCACTGTTGGTGCAAGTGATGTACCTACTGATATTCCAACCGTTAAAGCAAGTTTAGCAGATATTTCAGTTCAAAATACTTTAATGGGGCATGGCCTTGGTAAGGATTATCTACAATTAATTGATAAAGAGTATGATGTTGTTGAAGTAGGAATTGGTACAGAAGAGGATTATACTGACAAAGATGTAAATGGGAAAGTGGCATTAATTTCTCGTGGCACTATTTCTTTTGATGAAAAAATCCGCCGTGCTCATGATAAAGGTGCCGCAGCTGTGTTGATA
>NZ_JBAVFI010000152.1:0-5422 GCF_049588175.1 Mesobacillus sp. | reverse complement strand
CTTGTTCTTCATATTCTATAGGTTCCATATATTTTACAGGGTTCTCGTAATTAGAATCTTCTCTGTAAGTTACATTCCCATGTCGTGCTGCGTGTCTTTGGGAATGGTACGTTCCGTTTCCTTCTGTTAAAGAGCGTTGGGAGGTGTTGGGTGTTAATTCATCATCATGGTTGAATCCGGTAGCAATCACCGTAATCATGATATTCTTATCAAGCTGTTCGTTAATGACGGAACCAAAAATCATATTTAATTCCTGGCCGGTTGCTTCGGCTACAATATCGGCTGCCTCTTGTACTTCATACAGGCTTATATCACTGCCGCCGGTTATATTCAACAATACACCCTTGGCTCCATCAATGGAGGTTTCAAGCAAGGGGCTGGAGATGGCTTTCTTCGCAGCTGCGACGGCACGGCCATCACCTGAGGCGACACCGATCCCCATTAGTGCTGTTCCTGGAAATGACATAATTGTTTTTACATCAGCAAAATCAAGGTTAATCAAACCTGGTACGGCAATTAAATCCGAAATACCTTGAACGCCCTGCCTGAGGACATTGTCCGCTTCACGGAAGGCTTCGAGCATTGGCGTTCTTTTGTCGACTACTTCCAATAAGCGTTCGTTTGGAATGATGATTAATGTGTTAACGGCTTTTTTCATCTCTTTAATTCCGGCTGCCGCATTTTGTGCACGTTTATTTCCTTCGAATTTGAATGGTCGTGTCACCACGCCAATTGTCAGAGCACCAACATCACGCGCGATTTGAGCAATAGCAGGGGCCGCTCCAGTACCCGTGCCTCCGCCCATACCAGCTGTCACGAAAACCATATCAGCGCCTTTTAGCACTTCCTGAAGTTCTTGCCTGCTTTCCTCGGCTGCCTTCCTGCCAATTTCGGGATTGGCGCCTGCACCCAATCCTCTTGTCAGCATATTACCGATCTGCATCTTGATTTCCGCTTTTGACATATTAAGCGCTTGTGCATCCGTATTAACAGCAATAAACTCTACACCTTGTACTCCATCTTCAATCATCCGGTTAACGGCATTATTTCCGCCTCCGCCCACACCGATCACTTTTACCGTAGCAAATTTATCTATATATGGATCCATATCAAACATCCCTTGTCCTCCTAATGATTTTTCTAAGTGTCCCTAATCATTCTTTCTCGATTTCTTCTATCATTATAGAATTCGTTTTATAGAGTCTTTTCCTGAAGGTTGTTAATGATTTGTAACTTTAAAGTAATAAAAGAGACAAGGGGAAGGTTCTGATTGCTGACACATAGTTGGCCCTTTTTTTAAACTTTGTTGCTTTAGAGCGGTCACTGGTTCGCCAATCTCCACCATTTTTATAAGAAGAAGGCACCTATTCGTCCCTAATTTCCCCCTGCAGCCAGTCCACAACAAAAAAGTATAGATGATATTAAAAGAGTGCTAGTGATAGCGCTTTCACTGGCTTTTTCCCTAGATATAATGGACTTGTAAGCACATAAATACAAGTTTGAAAGGGGAATGGGAATGAAGAAGGCTTGGAAATTGATATCTCTTATGCTGGTTGTCATGATGTTTACGGTCTTGGCTGCTGGATGTAACAACAGTGGAGGCGAGGTCAACGTCGGAATCGTGTTGCCTACAAAGGATGAGCCTCGCTGGGTGCAGGATGAGCAGCGATTCAAAGATGCTTTATCTGATACAAAGTATTCCACTGAAATTTTATTCAGCCAGGGATCTTCTGCAAAGGAAAAGGAAAACGTTGAAACATTGATTAACAAGGGCATCAAGGTTCTGATTATCAGCCCTCAGGATGGCGATGCTGCAGCTGCTGCAGTAGAAGCCGCTAAAAAGGAAGACATCACGGTTATTGCTTATGACCGTCTGATTACAAATACAGATGCTGTTGACTACTATGTAACGTTCGACAGCCTGGCTGTAGGTGCGGCACAGGCGCAATACTTGATCGACAATGCAAAGGGTTCTGACGTGCCGTTGTACTTATACGCAGGTGCTGCTTCTGACAACAATGCGTTCTTGTTCTTCGAGGGTGCATGGAAGGTGCTTCAGCCTAAGATTGCGGATGGCACATTCAAAATCGCTAATTCAAGCGAAGCTGAAGCATTGAAGGATACAGCAGAGCTTTCTCGTGACCAACTAAGCAAGATCCTAGGACAGGTTACTACAAACTGGGATGCAAACGAAGCGAAAAATAAAGCTCAAACACATTTGACTGCAGCAAGCGCTGATATGAAAGGCGATGTGGCTATTCTTGCACCAAACGACGGCACAGCTCGTTCAATCGCTGATGTTTTTGCAACAGATGGCGATGTTTCAAGCTTTGTGGTAACAGGACAGGATGCTGAAAAGGCGTCAATCCAATACATCATCGATGGCAAGCAATCTATGACTGTCTTCAAGGATGTACGTACTCTTGTAAAAGATGCAATCGATATGGCGGTTACAGTGCTGGATGGCAAAAAGCCTGAAACAACTGGCACATACGACAACGGCAAAGTCGATGTAAAAGCAAAACAGACGAACGTCATCGTTGTTGATAAGGAAAATGTGCAAAAAGAATTGATTGATTCTAAGTACTATAAGGCAGATGATTTTACAGGTTTGGAATAACACTAATTAAGGACATTTGATTTTTGCAAGTCAGTTGATTTGAGCGGAGAATCAACTGACGTGTTTAAACAGATCCAATATTTGCGCGGAATAGTGGCAGGGCATTCTGCCGCTATTTCGCAAATGCATCAGTTGTTTGGTTAAGGGAGGGATCAGGATGAGCGAATATATTTTGGAGATGAACCAGATATCCAAGGAGTTTACCGGGGTCAAAGCGCTCTCCGACGTTAATTTTAAAGTGAAAAAAGGCGAGATTCACTGTTTGATAGGGGAGAACGGAGCAGGGAAGTCTACCTTGATGAAGGTGACGAGCGGCGTGTATCCCTATGGCACATACGAGGGTGATATCGTTTTTGAAGGAGCTGTGCAGCAGTTTAATAGAATCAGTGACAGCGTGAATGCCGGCATCGCAATTATTTACCAGGAGTTAGCATTGTTCCCTGATCTTACGGTTTATGAAAATATTTTCGCAGGAAATGAAGTGAAGCGCGGCTCAATCGTCGACTGGAACCAGACCATCATGAAAGCGAAAGAATTGCTGAAAAAGGTGAAGCTGAATGTTAACCCGGAAACGCTTGTAAAGGATTTGAGTGTAGGGAAGCAGCAGCTGGTCGAAATCGCAAAAGCGCTAAGCAAAAACGTAAAACTTCTCATTCTTGACGAACCAACTGCCGCACTTAATGAAGACGACAGCGAAAACCTGCTGGAGTTATTGGGAGACCTGAAAAATCAGGGCATCACGAGCATTATGATCTCGCACAAGCTGAAGGAAGTTATTTCTATTGCCGATCAGGCGACGGTTCTCCGTGATGGCCGGACGATCTGTACCCTTGATGCTTCCAAAGGGGATGTTTCGGAAAGCATGATCATCAAGAATATGGTCGGCAGGGATATTGAAGATATTTATCCTAAGAGAGCGAACAAGACCTTCGGTGAAAAAATTCTTGAATTGAAAAATTGGTCTGCATACGATGTACAGCTTGGCCGCCAGGTTGTAAAGGATGCCAATCTCCATGTAAAAAAGGGTGAAATCATCGGGATAGCCGGATTGATGGGATCAGGGCGGACTGAACTGGCGTTAAGCATTTTTGGCAATCCGAAGTCTTACAAAGTTCAGGGAGATCTGCTGTTTGACGGTTCTGCAAGGAAGCTGAAGCATCCGAGAGCAGCCATCAAAGCGGGTATTGCCTACGTAACTGAAGATCGGAAGGGCGATGGCCTGTTTTTGCTTCAGGATATTAAAAGCAACGTTTCCGCCGCGCATCTGCAGGGTGTCTCAACAAATGGAGTCATAAATGATAATGAAGAAATAAAAGTCGCAACGAATTACAAAAAATCCTTAAACATCAAATCATCATCACTCGAGCAATTGGTCGGTAATTTAAGCGGCGGCAATCAGCAGAAGGTGTCTCTCGGAAAATGGCTGTTCGTTGGGCCGAAGCTCTTGATTCTGGATGAACCGACACGCGGGATCGATGTTGGGGCTAAATTCGAAATTTACACAATCATGAACAAGCTAATCAGCGAAGGCTTGAGCATCATCATGATTTCCTCGGAACTTGGCGAGGTGCTCGGGATGAGTGACCGAGTGTATGTCATGGCGGAAGGACAAATCAAAGGCGAGTTGTCCATAGCTGAGGCAAATCAAGAAAATATCATGCAGCTTGCTACGCAATAGGAGGTTATCCCTTTGAACTTTTTCACAGAACTTAGGTCGTTGGTCAAAGTAAATATACGTGACTACGGAATGTATATTGCACTGTTATTCATTATGCTTACCTTCTCACTCATGACGGATGGACTTTTCATGTCCTCACGTAATATCAGCAATCTGCTTGATTCAGCTGGATATATTGCAGTCCTGGCTGTAGGGATGACGCTGGTCATCGTTATCAGGCACATTGATTTGTCAGTTGGATTTTTGGCAGGTTTTCTCGGAGCGATTGCCGCGATTCTGCTCACGCAAGCAGGCGTGCCTATCTATTTAACGATTCCAATCATTCTTGTGCTAGGAATCATTATCGGAATGTTCAATGGCCTTTTGATCGCTCAGATCGGTATTCCTTCTTTTGTGGCTACGCTGGCAGGAATGTTGATTTTCAGGGGCGCTTTGCTTCAGGTGACGGAGAAATCCGGAACGATCATAATCAAGGACGAA
This sequence comes from Mesobacillus sp., assembly GCF_049588175.1. Lineage (GTDB taxonomy): Bacteria > Bacillota > Bacilli > Bacillales > Cytobacillaceae > Mesobacillus. Next base: position 644 of record NZ_JBAVFI010000152.1, on the reverse strand, counting down.
AATTTCAATGCAATCGGAAATGGCTTCATTCCTTCTATCGTTGAAGTGAATGGCCTGCATTTGCTCTCGTTGATTGTGGGTATTGTTGGCATCATTTTATACATTTACAGTGAAATTTCTACGCGTAAAAATAAGCTTAAATACCAGTTTGAGGTTGTTTCTAAAGGCATCTTCACTCTGAAGCTAGTATTCGTATCAGCCATCATTGCCTATATAACTTGGATTCTCGCAGGCTATAACGGTTTCTCCTGGACGGTGGTCATCATGCTGCTTGTTGTTCTTGTCTATCACTTCCTGACCACAAAAACAGTGCTTGGCAGACATATTTACGCTGTCGGAAGCAACCCGGAAGCAGCACACCTAAGTGGAATCAACGTTAAGAAAATCACGTATATGGTATTCGGTTCAATGGGGATGCTTGCGGCGCTATCAGGTATTTTATTCACATCCCGTCTGCAATCGGCTACTACGACCGCAGGTACACTGTTTGAGCTTGATGCGATTGCGGCAGCCTATGTAGGCGGAGTTTCATCTGCAGGTGGTGTCGGCAAAGTAACGGGTGCGATTATTGGTGCAATCGTAATGGCCTCGCTTTCCAATGGGATGAACCTTTTAGGAGTAGGCATCTCCTATCAGTACATCAT
>NZ_JBAVFI010000151.1:0-3204 GCF_049588175.1 Mesobacillus sp. | reverse complement strand
TGCTTCTTATGCCAGTCTTTTTCATATTTCAGCCTTAGAGCGACCCTGATTCGCGCCAGCAGCTCGGTCTTATTGATGGGCTTCATCAAATAATCCATCCCGCCGGCATCAAGCGCTTCAACTACCTTGGCGGAATCCTCCAAAGCGGTAACAAAGATGACGGGGATGTCCTTTATATGGGGGATTTGCTGGAGCCGCCTGCATGCGTCGATTCCGTCCACCTCAGGCATCATGATGTCCATCAGAATACAATCCACCTGCTCAGCGACGATATAGGGATTGTCTGATTCCAGGTACCCAAAAAGATCATGTGCTGAAGTAAATGAAAGAAGGTCTGTATAGCCAGCCCTATTCAAAAGTTTTTCAATCACAAATAAATTTGCTTCATTGTCATCAACAATCAAAATCCCCATTATGTAATACCCCTCAATCTCTATTTCAACTCACCTTAAATTAAATAACATATTTATATACCCAGCAAGAAATCGGCTTAAACCTTTTTTCGGAGAAAATGTGGTGGGTGGAACATGTGTGGAACATGGGGACGGTTCTCGTGTTCTGGAAAAGTTCATTTTGGTATGTCCCAATGTTCTTCCTGTTATGAACGCCCGCTCATTTTGTAAGGATATTCCATTGAAAACTGGGGCTTTTTACCCGATATATATGGATATAAGTGTAAAAATTTTTATTGTATCTACGATATTGGTTTGGATGGGATTGGTGGGTTCTGAATGCGGGCTGATTTAAGTGGCAGTTTTAATATAGGTGTTTATAAATCGTTATTTGATTACAATCATGATGCTTGTTATGCGGTGGATATGGATGGGAATTTCACGTTATTCAATGAAGAGGCTGTGGCGATTACGGGGTATTCGCCACAAGAAGCTTTTGAGATGAATTTTGTTTCGATCGTTCATGAGGATTATCTGCAGGAAACGATTGAGCACTTTCGGCGGGTGACAGGTGGGACTCGGGAGCGATTTGAAACGGCGATTTTGAAAAAGGATAGCGGGGAACGGGTTGATTTACTGCTGACCGTTGTCCCAATCTTGGTTGATGGTGGAACCATAGGAGCGGTAGGGTGCGCGCAGGATGTCACAAAGCAGAAGGAGCTTGAAGCGCTGTTAAGCGGGCAGAATCGAATTCTGGAGATGATCGCGACGGGTGCTTCTTTTCAAGAAGTCCTCGACCAAATCATCTTACTGATGGAAAGGTTCATGAATGGGGCACGCTGCTCCATTATGATTGCCGATCAAGAAGGGAATAGGCTTATGCATGGTTCGTCGCCAAGTCTGCCGGATGAATATAATGCAGCTGTAAATGGCATCCCGATTGGACTATCGGTAGGCTCCTGTGGGACGGCCGCGTATTTAAGGCGTTCGGTCACCGTTACGGATATCGGGACGGATCCTTTATGGGCTGATTATCGGGATTTTGCGTTATCCTTCGGCTTAAAGGCCTGTTGGTCATCTCCGCTTTTTGATGTTGATCAACGAGTGATTGGAACGTTCGGCCTTTATTATGACCATTCAAGTTCTCCACGTGAAAAAGATATGCAAATGATCCAGAAAGCAACGGACCTTACCAGCCTGGCGATCCAGCATTACCGGGCAAAAGAGAAAATTAACTTCATGGCATACCATGATGCCCTGACCGGGTTGCCAAATCGGAGGCTGTTTGACCAAAGAGTCCAGGCAGCATTAGCGAAAACAAATGTGAGCGAAGGCGAGAAACTGTGCTTGATGTTCCTGGATCTCGACCGTTTTAAAATTGTTAACGACTCCCTTGGCCACACAATGGGCGACAAACTATTAAGATATGTTTCTGAAAATCTGAAAAAATGTATTGGCAATGAAGCCGTGATTTCAAGACAGGGCGGGGATGAGTTCGCGATTCTGCTGGAGCATACTACGAAGGAAGAGGCAAAAGCAGTCGCTGATCGAATCCTGAATACCATGTCTGAACTTTTTCTGATTGATGGAACAGAAGTCTACATCACTACCAGTGTAGGGATGAGCTTTTATCCTGATGATGGAGAGGATTTGGGTGTTCTTTTAAGTAAAGCGGATATTGCGATGTATCAGGCAAAGAAGCAAGGGAGAAATAACTATCAATCGTATGATATCTTGCTGGATAAACAGGCGTTTGAAAAACTGCAAATTGAAAATGAGCTGAGGAAGGCGCTCGAGCGTAACGAATTTGAACTGCATTATCAGCCAATCTTCCAACTTTGCAGCAACAAAATAGTCGGAGCGGAAGCTCTCCTCCGCTGGAAAAATGAAAAAGTCGGCAGCGTACCGCCTCAAGCATTCATCCCGATCGCCGAAGAAACCGGGTTGATTGTGCCGATTGGAGAATGGGTGTTAAAGACGGCCTTGCTTCAGCTGAAAAGCTGGCGCTTAGAAGGGATGGAACCCTTAACGATTTCCGTGAATTTATCCGTGCGCCAATTTTACCAGCCGAAACTCATTCAAATGATCAGGGAGACGCTTCAGGAAACAGGCGTCGATCCTTGCTGCCTGACCATTGAGATTACTGAAAGCATGACGATGGACGTCGAAGCAGCAAGCTTCATTCTTCATGAGCTGAAAAAGCTCGGCGTGAACATTTCGATTGATGACTTTGGGACAGGCTACAGCTCGCTGAATTACTTGAAGCGATTCCCGATCGATCATTTGAAAATCGACCGCAGCTTCATTCAGGATATCGCCAACAACAAAAGTGACGAAAACATCGCCACCACCATCATCCTGATGGCCCATAACCTGGGACTATCCGTCATCGCAGAAGGCGTCGAAACCCAAGAACAACTAGCACTGCTCAAGCACCACAAATGCAACGAAGCCCAAGGGTACCTCTTCAGCAAACCAGTCCCTGCCGAACAATTCCCGACACGTGGGTAACATCGGGAAATAGGGAAGGTTCTTGTGCTTCATTTTTTTTGGTAAAAAAAGGGGAAGGTCCTCGTGCTTCATTTTTAAGTTGAATTAGGGGGAAGGTCCTCATGTTTTTGTGTGAAATTTGCTTGAAAATGTATTCAGGTTAACCCATCTAGAAGAATTTTTGAGAGATAAGGCCCTTTGCCATGGATATTTAATATGAAAATCGAGACAGGTGCCCATGCTTGTCTCTTTTTTTTATGGGTGCGGGAAGATTTATTGGCGAACTGGAAATTTGGGTCGTTTTTTTCCAGTTGGGGACGGC
>NZ_JBAVFI010000150.1:0-15339 GCF_049588175.1 Mesobacillus sp. | reverse complement strand
GTCCAGCTGCGCCCGTAAGACACTGAAGAGCTTCCTCGAATGGACCCACGCACGATGGAAATGCGTTAGCATTTTCGGAGGAGTCTTCGCGCCTTCCACTCCAATCAACAGGTGCTAAAATTCAATATTCACCTTTAACAAAGCCAAAAAATAATTTACTGGCGCTTTGTATTGCCCTTCATTTCTTCGCCAAGGACGGCAAAGAAATCTTCATTCGATTTGGACTGCCTTAGTTTACGCAGGAATTTTTCCGCGAAATCTGGCGAATCTGACATTGACTTGCGGATTGCCCATAGCTTATCCAGGTGATCCTTTGGAATAAGCAGTTCTTCCTTACGAGTTCCAGATCTGCGGATATCGATGGCCGGGAAGATCCTTCTTTCTGCAAGTGCACGGTCAAGATGGAGCTCCATGTTACCAGTTCCCTTGAACTCCTCATAAATGACATCATCCATCCGTGAGCCAGTATCGACAAGCGCAGTTGCAAGGATCGTCAAGCTGCCGCCTTCTTCGATATTACGAGCAGCACCGAAGAAACGCTTTGGTCGGTGGAACGCTGCAGGGTCAATACCACCTGAGAGGGTACGTCCGCTTGGCGGGATGACAAGGTTATACGCACGCGCAAGGCGTGTAATGCTGTCCATCAGGATGATCACATCACGCTTGTGTTCAACGAGACGCATCGCCCTTTCAAGCACAAGCTCTGCAACCTTGATGTGGTTTTCAGGAACTTCATCGAAAGTCGAGCTGACAACGTCGCCTGCTACCGATCTCTCAATGTCGGTTACCTCTTCAGGACGCTCATCAATCAACAGAACAATCAGTTCTGCTTCAGGATGGTTCGTTGTGATGCTGTTGGCGATTTCTTTTATCAGCATCGTTTTACCAGCCTTTGGCGGAGCAACGATCAAACCGCGCTGTCCGAACCCGACAGGTGCGAGGACATCCATGATTCTTGTAGAGACCTTATTATGAGTCGTCTCCAGTTTCATCTGGCGGTCAGGATATAGAGGCGTGAGTCCAGGGAAGTGTACCCTTTCCTTTGCAGATTCCGGGTCGTCACCGTTAACTGCTTCTACCTGAAGCAAGCCGAAATAGCGTTCATTTTCCTTTGGCGGACGTACTTTTCCAGATACTTTATCGCCGTTTCTTAAATCAAAGCGACGGATCTGGGAAGCTGAAATATAAATGTCCTCGGAGCTTGGCGAATAATTGATCGGACGCAAGAAGCCGAAGCCTTCCGACTGGATGATTTCCAGAACACCTTCCATGAAAAAATAACCCTGCTGTTCGGCACGTGCTTTTAAGATCGCAAAAATAAGTTCTTTTTTCGATAATTTGCTGTAGTAAGAAACCTTATATTCCTTTGCAAGTTCATACAGCTCTTTTAATTTCATATTTTCTAAGCTTGAAATATTTACTTCCATAATGTCACCACGCCTTAAAATATTTCGTTTTCCCCCATAAAAAATAAAAAAAGAATTTAGATTTTAAAAGATATGGATGGAAAAAGAAGAAATGAGTTTCCCTTGAAGGATGTAAGAAGGAATTAATGAAGACTTTCTTTTTTAAATAAAGATGTGCTCTTGACGTTAGTTATTGTTTATTTCCCCGAACTTTGTCCGTATTTTTACGAAAAGAGCCTGGATGCAAGCAGTTTTTCGAAGTAAAAACAATTTTCATTTTACCCTTAATCACGAAAAATAATCAATATATTTTTAAACTAGCTCCATTAATCATAGAGTCGGATTAATGGAGCTAGTTTGAAAGGGTTTGCACTCATAGACAAAAAAATCCTCTTATTTCATCACAAAATGAGGCTTATGCTGCAGGCTGTGCTTGCCTTCAATGAAACGGACTGTGCCTGATTTTGCACGCATTACGACTGAATGTGTGGAGCCATAAGAGCCTTTGAACTGAACACCCTTCAGCAATTCGCCGTCGGTTACGCCTGTTGCAGCAAAGATCGCGTCATCTCCGCGCACAAAATCTTCCATGAGAAGAATTTTATTCACATCGATGCCCATCTTCTTGCATCGCTCTAGTTCAGCATCATTTTGCGGAAGCAATTTCCCCTGGATTTCTCCGCCCAGGCTTTTCAGTGCTACTGCAGCAATAACGCCTTCCGGTGCTCCACCTGAACCAAACAGAATGTCTACACCCGTAAAATCAAACGCTGTATTGATCGCGCCGGCAACATCACCATCGTTGATGAGCTTGATCCTTGCCCCTGCTTCTCGAAGCTGGGAAATGATATGCTCATGACGCGGACGATTCAACACGGTTGCCACGACATCTTCAATATCCTTATTTTTCGCTTTTGCGACTGCCTTCAGGTTATCAAGAACGGAAGCATTTATATCAACCATCCCTACTGCTTCGGGTCCAACCGCAAGTTTTTCCATATACATGTCAGGAGCATGCAGCAAGTTGCCGTTATCCGCTACTGCAAGTACTGCTAGTGCATTCCAGCCGCCTGATGCGACAATATTTGTTCCTTCCAACGGATCAACAGCTACATCCAAACGCGGACCATAGCCTGTCCCAAGTTTTTCACCGATATACAGCATCGGTGCTTCGTCCATTTCCCCTTCACCGATTACGACCGTGCCTTTCATCGGAATCGTGTCAAAAACATCTCTCATTGCTGAAGTTGCAGCATCATCAGCCTCGTCTTTTTTACCACGGCCCATCCAGCGGGCTGAAGCAAGTGCCGCTGCTTCGGTTACGCGGACAAGCTCCATTGTTAAGCTACGTTCCATCGGATCCTCCCCTAATCATGAAAGCGCTAATGCCCACCTGAAAATGTCTAGCTCCAACATTTGGGTCCTCAGATCAAAAGACATCTCCCTCGATTCATCAGGAGCCGTCTTAAGCCTGCCGGACTTGCTTAGGAAGACCTGACCGTCGATATCGCTACATAACGTGGCGAGATTGTCGACGGTCAAATATGCTATACTTTTTCGTTTTTCGATAGGTATTAGTACTACTTTTTATATCGTACAACTCCATTGTACTATACTTTTTAAGATTTTTTTATCTCTTCTTGCTCTTCAGACGTCATATCTTCACGCCAAATTGTGGCACCTAGGCCATTCAGCTTTTCTACGATATGGCTATAGCCACGGTCGATATGGTCTACCCCTGTGATTTCGGTAACACCTTCAGCCATCAAACCTGCGATGACTAGGGCTGCGCCGGCGCGAAGATCACTGGCTTTCACCTTTGCTCCCTGAAGCTTAACAGGTCCGCTGATGATGGCCGATCTGCCCTCTACTTTTATATTGGCGTTCATTCTTCTAAGCTCGTCGATATGCTTGAAGCGAGCGCCGTATATTGTATCGGTCACAACACTTGAACCTTCCGCTTTTGTCAGCAAAGCGGTGAAAGGCTGCTGAAGATCCGTTGGGAATCCAGGATAAACAAGAGTTTTAATATCAATCGATTTGTATTTATCAGCAGGTCCGACAAATATTTGCTCGTCACTTGCTTCGATTTTAACGCCCATTTCCTTCAGCTTCGCCACTAGAGATTCAATGTGCTGAGGAATAACATTGTCGATCAGCACACCTTCCCCGATAGCGGCACCAAGAATCAGGTAAGTGCCCGCCTCGATCCGATCAGGAATGATTGTGTGGCGGCAGCCATGAAGCTCGTCTACGCCATCGATACGGATGACATCTGTACCCGCACCTTTGATTTTTGCTCCCATATTCGTGAGCAATGTCGCTACATCAATGATTTCCGGCTCTTTTGCCGCATTTTCAATGACGGTACGGCCCTTTGCACGTACAGCAGCAAGCATGATATTGATTGTTGCCCCAACGCTGACAACATCTAAATAAATCCTTGCACCACGAAGCTCGTCCGCTCGCAGGTAAATGGCACCCTGCTCATTCGTGACACTTGCTCCAAGTGCTTCAAAACCTTTTATATGCTGGTCAATCGGCCTAGGTCCCAAATGACATCCGCCAGGAAGGCCAATGACAGCCTTTTTGAACCGACCAAGCATTGCTCCCATCAGGTAGTACGATGCTCGCAGCTTTTTCACTTTTCCATTCGGCAAAGGCATGGAAATCATGGAAGACGGGTCTACCGTCATTTCATTGTTTGCAAACTCAACTGAACCGCCGATTTCCTCCATCAAATCTTTTAGCATATGAACATCGGAAATATCCGGCAAACCTTCAATGGTAACCGGCGATTCTGCTAAAATCGTCGCGGGGATCAAGGCTACTGCACTATTCTTCGCACCGCTGATCCGAACAGTTCCTTTTAATGGATAACCGCCTGCAATCTTAAGCTTTTCCATTTTTGACTCCCTTCTAAGCCGTGATATGTCAAGGTCAAGCTGGAGAAGCAAACAATGTGTCAGCTAAGACCGATTTAGGCTCGTCTATAATTAAAATTTACTCCGGAAGTACAAGGTACATTTTTCCAACAAATATAGTCAGATTCCGGCAGTTTTCTATTCCTCTAGTTTACACGATATTCCCAAAATCATGTAATAAAATGCAAAAAACATCAAATTGGGTAAAAGTTCCTAAAACAATAATAGAGAGTCCAAAACTTTAACACTTTAAACCATTGGGGGTCTGACCCCCAATGCGGTAGTGCGGTAAAGTGGTGGCTTATCCGCGGGAATTCCAGTCTTTTAGGAAGGCTTCGATTCCTTTGTCTGTTAGCGGGTGATTGAACATTTGCTGGATGACCTTGTAAGGAACGGTTGAGATGTGCGCTCCTCGCAATGCTGCATCCGTGACGTGCTGTGGATGGCGGATGGAAGCGGCAATGATTTCCGTTTCGATTCCGTGGATTGTGAAAATATCGGCGATCGTTGAAATTAAGTCAAGACCATTGTGGCCGATGTCATCCAGTCTTCCGAGGAATGGGGAAACGTATGTAGCTCCTGCTCTTGCTGCAAGCAATGCCTGGTTCGCACTGAAAACGAGTGTTACATTTGTTTTGATTCCTTCTTTTGAAAAAACAGAGACTGCCTTGAGGCCTTCTGGCGTCATTGGTACCTTGACTGTAATGTTTGGAGCGATTGCCGCAAGCTCCTTGCCCTCTTTGATCATTCCTTCTGCATCAAGCGCGATTACTTCTGCACTTACAGAACCAGGTACAAGCTCAGTGATTTCCTTCAAGCGGTCTTCAAAAGTAACATTCTTTTCTTTTGCTACAAGGGAAGGATTCGTTGTGACACCTGATAGAATTCCCAGTGCATAGGCCTCGCGAATTTCTTCCATATTGGCAGTATCGATAAAAAACTTCATTTGTAAACGCCTCCAGTCGACAAAATTTTCAATCACATTAAAATGGAATAAAACCGCCTTATAGTAAGGCGGTTTTAATTATAACAGAATTTATTGCTTTTACGCTTTGTTAGAAGAACCGAATTCGCGCATTTTACCGATTACAGTTTCTTTGATTGCATCGCGAGCAGGTCCAAGATATTTACGTGGATCGTACTCTTCCGGCTTAGCAGCAAGAGTTTCACGAACTGCTTTAGCAGAAGCGATTTGGTTTTCAGTGTTAACGTTGATTTTAGCTGTTCCAAAAGAGATGGACTTCTGGATATCTTTTGTAGGGATTCCAGTTCCGCCGTGTAATACTAATGGTACACCAGCAGTTTTGTTGATTTCTTCCATTTCTTTGAAACCAAGGTTTGGTTCACCTTTGTAAGGTCCGTGAACAGAACCAAGTGCTGGAGCAAGGCAATCAATGCCTGTACGCTTAACAAGCTCTTCACACTCTTTAGGGTCAGCATAGATTACGCCAGCCGCAACTACGTCATCTTCCTGTCCGCCAACTACTCCAAGTTCAGCCTCAACAGAAACTCCTTTTGAATGAGCGTATTCTACAACCTTTGAAGTAGTTTCAACGTTCTCTTCGAAAGGACCGTGAGAAGCGTCGATCATGACAGAAGTGAATCCTGCGTCGATTGCTTCCTTACATTTTTCAAAACTTGAACCATGGTCTAGGTGAATTGCAACAGGAACTGTGACTTTGTAGTCCTCCATCAAACCTTCTACCATTTTCACAACCGTTTTGAAGCCACCCATGTAACGTGCTGCACCTTCAGAAACACCAAGGATAACTGGTGATTTCTCAGCTTCTGCAGCTTGAAGAATCGCTTGAGTGAACTCAAGGTTATTTAAGTTAAATTGCCCAACAGCGTAGCTTTCCGCATTCGCTTTTTTCAGCATTTCAGTCATTGAAACTAAAGGCATTGTTTTTCCTCCTTCGATATGATCATTCTTCATTTTGGCTATGCTACCATTTTAAAGGTTTTCCTTCTCTGCATTTGTTTATGTACCCGAGAAAGGTTTCGCCAAAACGAATCTGATCCTGTGGAATTCATATGTATCATACCAAAAGAAATTCAGAAATGCCATTGTTCAACCCTTGTTTTTGCAAGTGTCATAAAAATGCTATAAAGCAAACGCTGCCAATAGTTAGATTAATCAGTTAATTCTCTTCCTAACTCAAAAATTCCATTTTTATGAAATTGACAGATATAAAATAGCCCCTCTTAAAAATTGAAGAGGGACATGACTATGTATAAAAAATCGGATTTTTTTCTTGCGAAATAGTATATAAGCTGGTCAAAAAATGCTAAAGAAACAGGTTGACCTTTTATGAAACTGTTTGCGAGTATTTTTTCACAGCTGCGCGGATATCATCGATATCAAACGGCTTTGCAAAATGAGTGAGTGCTCCGAGATCCATTGCTTCCTGGATCATATCCAGCTCCCCGTAAGCGGTCATTATGATGACACGGATGTCCGGCTCGATGACCTTCATTCTTTTAAGTATTTCAATTCCGTCCATGCCAGGAATCTTCATATCCAATAGCACAAGATCTGGTGGATGCTTTTTAACGATATCCAGGGCCTGGACGCCATTTGCAGCCTGATACGTTTGATAACCTTCTTTTTGCAGCACTTCATTAAGTAGAATTCTGATGCCAAACTGGTCGTCAACAATAAGTATTTTTTCTTTCATGCCGCTTCTTCCCCCTAATAAGTCTTTTAGACAGATTTCAACTCTTTTTGCGAATTTTGCTGCATGCATAATGCTGGCGAAAATAGTCTTCATTTTAGATGTTTGTCCAGGAAACGCCTTCGGTTTATCCCCATTTACATATTTCGTTAAAATTATTGAAATTCCTGCCATATTTTTAAAGTTATTTTTCGACAGGACCTTTTACCTTCTCATTGTAGTCCTATATAATCAATATTGGCAAAGACGGAGGTGTTTTAATGTTAAAAATGTTTTCGACACAGTTAACTGGATTATTTAAAAGACTGCAGGAAAAAGAAGAATATTCAATTGAAGATGGCGCACGCCTGCTGGCACAGGCTGCTGCTGGACAGGGTAAAATCTATCTTTGCGGACAACGCGAGATGCAGGCTATCGGGCTTGAAGCGGTTTACGGAGAGGAACCGTTGCAATCCGCTGCTATTTTAACTGAGGATACTGATTTGGAAGCAGCGGACCGCGTGCTAATGGTAAGCCGTTATTCTGATGATTCAGAGGCAGTTCGAGTGGCCCGCAATTTACAGGAAAAAGGAATCCCGTTTGTGGCAATTTCCACCGTCCGCGGAGAAATGGATGTGGAGGGCCTTGATAACTTGGCAGACGTCCATATTGATTTGCGCATGACAAAAGGTTTGCTGCCGGATGAACTGGGAAACAGAGTTGGCTTCCCAACATCCATGGCCGCCCTGTTTATCTATTTTGGACTGAAGTTTACGATTGAGGAGATTTTGGAGGAGTATTAGTTACTTTTTTTCTTGGTGATCAAGTCAACTGGTGAAAAAAAGACTTCAACTGGTGAAAAACGAAGTTCAACTGGTGAATAACGAAGTCCAACTGGTGAATAACCGATTCGACAAGTAAACTAGCCTCTGCAACAGTTGATCGGTGTCCCAAGAAAGCTATATTAAGGGATAGAATCTGTGCAATTTTTGATATTATTGCGGTTTCCGGTGTTACTTTGTTCCAACTGGTATTAAATCCACTCCAACTGGAATTATATTCACCGCAACTGGTATTAATTTAAATCCAACTGGTATTATCATCGCCGCAACTGGTATTAATTTAAATCCAACTGGTATTAAAAAACGCTTTTACCCTTTTCCGGCTAAAAATCGATATGGTCTCACTAATATTCGAAACATAATCCATCGTATATTCCATAACAACAAATAAAGCCGGTGCATTTCCCTCACATGGAGGAAATGTACCGGCTTTTTGACGATTATCGACGAGATTTGATTGATGCTTCAATGAAGTCTCTGAATAATGGCTGCGGGCGTGTTGGTCTTGATGTGAATTCCGGGTGGAATTGGGATGCCAGGAACCATGGGTGATCTTTTAACTCGATGATTTCTACCAGGCGTCCATCTGGGCTTGTACCAGAGAATAGGAAGCCTGCTTTTTCCATTGCTTGACGATATTCATTGTTGAACTCGTAGCGATGGCGGTGGCGCTCATAGATGACTTCATCTTGGTAAGCTTCGTATGCTTTTGTATCTTCAGAAAGCTTACATGGATACAGGCCTAGGCGCAATGTTCCGCCAAGATCTTCGACATCTTTCTGTTCTGGAAGAAGGTCGATGATTGGGTACGGTGTGCTTGGCATGATTTCTGCAGAGTGAGCATCTTTAAGCCCAAGTACATTGCGGGCAAATTCAACAGATGCTAGCTGCATGCCAAGGCAGATTCCGAAGAATGGAACTTTGTTCTCACGCGCGTATTGCGTTGCAAGGATCTTTCCTTCGATTCCGCGATCGCCGAAGCCGCCAGGAACAAGGATTCCATCTGCATCGTTCAATAATTCAACGACATTTTCAGCTGTTACTTCTTCAGAGTTGACCCATTTGATTTCGATATCGCTGTCAAATGCATAGCCAGCATGTTTTAATGATTCAACAACAGAAATGTATGCATCTTGAAGTTCTACATACTTACCTACAAGGGCGATTCTTGTTTTACCAGAAAGGTTTGTCACTTTCTCAACAAGCGCGTTCCACTCTGTCATATCTGCTTGACCGCAATCAAGCTTGAAGTGGTCGCAAACAAGCTGATCCATCTTCTGTTCCTGCAATGCGAGCGGAATAGAGTAAAGAGTATCTGCATCAGCAGCTTCAATAACAGCGTCCTTATCGATGTCACAGAAAAGGGCAATTTTATCTTTCATATCCTGTGAAATCGGCATTTCTGTACGAAGAACGATGATGTTTGGCTGAATTCCAAGACTGCGCAATTCTTTTACGCTGTGCTGAGTCGGTTTTGTTTTCATTTCGCCAGCAGCTTTGATGTAAGGAACCAATGTACAATGGACGTACATAACATTATCGCGGCCTACGTCATTCTTAATTTGGCGGATCGCTTCAAGGAACGGCAATGACTCGATGTCCCCTACTGTTCCGCCGATTTCTGTAATAACCACATCTGCACCTGTTTCTTTTCCAGCGCGGAAGACACGGTCTTTGATTTCATTTGTGATGTGTGGAATAACCTGTACAGTTCCGCCAAGATAATCGCCGCGGCGTTCCTTTTTAAGAACTGTTGAGTAGATTTTTCCAGTTGTTACGTTAGAGTACTTATTTAGGTTGATATCGATGAAACGCTCATAGTGGCCAAGGTCCAAATCCGTTTCAGCACCATCGTCTGTAACGAAAACTTCACCATGCTGATAAGGGCTCATTGTCCCAGGATCCACGTTAATGTATGGATCGAATTTCTGGATCGTCACGTTCATGCCCCTGTTTTTCAGCAATCTGCCAAGGGATGCTGCTGTGATCCCTTTTCCAAGTGACGAAACTACGCCACCGGTAACAAAAATATACTTTGCCATAATGTAATCCCCCTCATCAAACAGTTTGTACAATATGCACCTGTTTAATTGATTTATTAATAATTTTTTTGCTCTTTGTTGTGGCTCAAGTAATGCTATTTTCCGTCCATGAGCCTATTCTCCGGGGAAAATAAAAAAAACGCCCCGCATACAAAGTATGGGGAGCGTTTTGTCGCTGTTTTAAATAATCGTCCTTTTTTAAGGAGCCCAAAAAGTATTCTACAGCCGGTCTTACTAAAAGTCAAGCCGTGATTTACAGATCTTCGTCTTCCTCTAAATCTTCATCTTCGAGAGGAATTTCGTCTTCCTCTTCGTCTTCTAGCAATTCATCGTCATCCTCGAAGTCTTCAGTATCTTCGACTTCATCGTCAATTTCGTCATCATCGTCATCATCCAGAAGATCATCGTCTTCATCATCTTCATCGAATTCGTCGATATCGTCGTAGTCAAGTTCATCCTCATCGATTTCGTCGAAGTCGTCGATATCATCCTCATCAACCGCTTTCTTCGATTTCTTCTTCTTAGGCTTGACTGTAGTGACATTGTCCTCTTCCATTTGGTCAACAGGGTACCAAACACGCAGTCCCCAACGGGATTCTCCCTGTGACATGAATCGGCCATCTATGTTTAAATCTGTATAGAACTGAACCATTTTTTCAGCAACATCTGCTTTGCTCAGTCCAAGTACCTTTGTAATTTCATCCATTAATTCTTTAAATGTAACTGCTTGCTTCTTCTCTTTTAATAATTCGAATGCAGCTTCAATCAAAGACATTTCTTGAAGCTCTTCTTTTGAGTATTGTTTTAGACTCAACCTTCGCACTTCCTTTCTCTATTCCAGGCCTTACCCGGCCCTGCGTCCGAAAACAAGGAAATTATCCCAGAATGCATATTCTACATTATAAACAAATTCTAAACCTTTATGCTAGTTTTATCTGTCGTCTCTATCGCTTTTTTCACTTTCTATCCCGGCCTCTTGATGACGGGTACGCTGGTTCTTCTTTTTTTTCGATAACTGGGTATAAGCCAGATAAAAGAAAAAGATTGAGAGAAGAAAAAAAGGTACGGCACCGAGCTGACGCTGATATAGATAGTAAGAGGCTGCAGCTGCTGTAGCCGCTCCTGCTGTAAGCAACACCAATCTCAATTCATTCACATCCTGCAGTAGGTCGTATGTACCAACTCTCGTTGAGTTACTTTGTTTCTATCGCTCTGTTTTCGTCTTCGAAATGAGCCTATAGTTAGATTATATAAGATATGTTGGAAAAATGTATGTAAAAGTTTTATTAAATTGGTTTACTGCAGCCGATGTAATCGTGATTAAATGCAGGAATGGCTTATAGTAAGCCTACAAGCCATTCAGCACATGTGTCATATTTTTCTAGTTGTTCTACCTTTATTCACAAACTGCCCTTTTTTTAAACATGGGATGTTGCCAATTTTTCATAAATTTTCTTACATTACATATTCCTGCGGAACTGGCCGCCCACTTCATATAGCGCCCTGGTTATTTGGCCAAGACTAGCGTGTTTCACTGTCTCCATCAGCTCAGCAAAAATATTGCCGCCGCTGATCGCCGCTTCCTTCAGGCGTATAAGTGCTTCTTCTGAATGATCCTTGTTCATATCCTTGAATGCTTCAAGATTGCGGATCTGTGTTTCTTTTTCTTCAGTCGTCGCTCTTGCAAGCTCCATATTGTCGACATCTTCTTCAGATGGAGGGTTCGGATTCAGGTAAGTGTTCACACCAATAATCGGCAGTTCTCCCGAATGCTTCTTCATTTCATAATGCATGGACTCATCCTGGATTTTCCCGCGCTGGTA
Source organism: Mesobacillus sp. (assembly GCF_049588175.1). Lineage (GTDB taxonomy): Bacteria > Bacillota > Bacilli > Bacillales > Cytobacillaceae > Mesobacillus. The sequence continues at coordinate 3,648 of NZ_JBAVFI010000150.1, read as the reverse complement.
CTGTGTTTCCATTGCGCCAAGCACGCCGCCGCGATCATTGATTCGTTCGAACTCCTGAAGCACTGCTTCCTCTACCAAATCAGTCAACTCTTCGATGATGAATGCACCTTGCAGGGGATTTTCGTTTTTCGTCAATCCATGCTCCTTCGTGATAATCATCTGAATCGCCATTGCCCTGCGGACCGATTCTTCTGTAGGCGTTGTGATGGCCTCATCATAAGCATTCGTATGAAGTGAGTTGCAATTATCGTGCAACGCCATTAATGCCTGAAGTGTTGTACGGATATCGTTGAAGTCGATTTCCTGTGCATGCAGCGAACGGCCGGAAGTCTGGATATGATACTTCAGCTTTTGGCTGCGTTCATTTGCACCGTATTTATTTTTCATTACGGTTGCCCAAATACGGCGGGCTACACGGCCAATCACGGAATATTCAGGGTATAGGCCATTCGAGAAGAAAAAGCTCAAGTTAGGCGCAAAGTCATCGATTTTCATGCCTCTGCTCAAATAGTATTCAACATACGTGAAGCCGTTTGAAAGCGTGAATGCCAGCTGGGAAATCGGGTTAGCCCCAGCTTCCGCAATATGGTAGCCAGAAATCGAAACAGAATAGTAGTTACGTACCTTCTCATCGATAAAATACTGCTGGATATCGCCCATCATTCTTAGCGCGAATTCAGTAGAGAAGATACACGTGTTCTGTCCTTGGTCTTCTTTTAAAATATCAGCCTGCACTGTGCCGCGGACCGTTTGCAGCGTCATTTCCTTAATTCCCGCGAATTCCTCTTCGGTCAGCGTGCGGCCCAGCTCGGCTTCCTTCTTTTCAATCTGCTGTTCAATCGCTGTGTTCATGAACATCGCTAAAATGATCGGAGCCGGTCCGTTGATTGTCATCGATACCGATGTCGATGGATGGCAAAGGTCGAAGCCTGCATACAGCTTCTTCATGTCGTCAAGCGTACATACGCTGACGCCGCTCTCGCCAACCTTGCCGTAAATATCCGGGCGGTAATCAGGATCTTCCCCGTACAAGGTTACAGAGTCAAAGGCTGTGCTCAAGCGCTTTGCACTATCATCCTTAGAAAGGTAATGGAAACGGCGGTTTGTTCTTTCTGGCGTTCCTTCTCCAGCGAACTGGCGCTTCGGATCCTCCCCTTCACGTTTGAATGGGAATACTCCTGCTGTATAAGGGAAGCTGCCCGGTACATTCTCAAGATATACCCAATGTAAAATCTCGCCATAATCCTTGTATTTCGGCAAAGCTACCTTTGGAATCATTAGGCCTGACAGGCTCTTCGTCTTCAATTCAGTGACGATTTCCTTGTCACGGATCTTGGTTACGAACTTGTCAGCACTATACTTTTCCTTCAGTGCTTCCCAGTTTTCGATGATATTTTTTGATTCAGGTGTCAGCTTTTTCACAAGCTCTTCCTTCAATACTTCAAGGGATTCAAGGACTTCGCTGAAAGTCTCGCTTTCCTTTACCGCTTCAATTGTTCCTTCGATCTGGAACACTCTGCGTGCAAGCTCAGCCTGTTCTGCTGCATGCTTATGGTAGCCGCGGACCGTCTCAGAAATCTCTCTCAAGTAATAACGGCGGTCGTTTGGAATGATGATGTTTTGCTTTTCAACCTTTGCATTTTTTGAAAAAGTTGTCGTCCAGTTCGTGCCCGCTTTTTCATTGATTTTATTGATCAAGTTAGCAAACAAAGCATTTGTGCCTGGATCGTTAAACTGGCTGGCAATCGTGCCGTATACAGGCATTTCATCCAGGTCTTTTTCCCATAACAGATGGCTGCGCTGGTATTGCTTCTGCACCTGGCGCTTTGCATCTTCAGAACCCTTGCGCTCAAATTTGTTGATGACAATTAAGTCAGCGTAATCGATCATATCGATTTTCTCAAGCTGTGAAGGTGCGCCGAATTCACTCGTCATGATGTACATTGAAACATCGCACACTTCTGTAATTCCAGCGTCTCCCTGCCCGATGCCGCTTGTTTCAACGATCACGAGGTCAAAGCCTGCTGCTTTTACAACATCGATTGCATCTTTAATCGCAAGCGATAGCTCAGATTTTGATTTCCTTGTAGCAAGGCTTCGCATATAAACACGTGGAGAGAAAATCGCGTTCATGCGGATACGGTCGCCAAGCAGCGCGCCGCCTGTTTTTTGCTTTGTAGGATCCACGGATAAAATCGCTACGCGTTTTTCAGGGATTTCATTGATGAAGCGCCTGATCAGTTCATCCGTCAGCGAGCTTTTACCCGCGCCGCCTGTACCGGTAATTCCAACGACAGGAACGGCTTTTGTCATCGTCTTCACTTTTTCCATCAAGCTTTCTACTGCCGCTGCAGTTTCTTTTTCCGAACCAACCTGCTGCTCAGCAAGAGTAATCAGCTTCGCAACTGCATTTGGATCACCTGACTCAAGCTTTTCAATTTCCTGGACACCTTCTGCTGACACAGTCGGGAAATCGCATTCCTTGATCATTTGCTCGATCATGCCATTAAGGCCATATTTACGACCGTCTTCTGGTGAAAAAATGCGCGCGATCCCGTATTCATGAAGCTCTTTTATTTCCCGAGGAATGATGACCCCTCCGCCACCGCCATAAATTTTGATGTGGCCAGCGCCTTTTTCCTTTAAAAGATCATACATATATTTAAAATATTCCACGTGCCCGCCCTGATAGGAAGAAATCGCAATCCCCTGTGCATCCTCTTGGATAGCGGCATTCACAACCTCTTCAACGGAGCGGTTATGCCCTAGGTGAATAACCTCTGCACCCAGCGATTGCAGGATCCTTCTCATGATATTGATCGAGGCATCGTGGCCGTCAAACAAACTTGAAGCTGTCACAAAGCGAATATGGTTCTTTGGCTTATACGTTTCTGACATACTCATTCTGTTCCTCCTGTTCTTAATTTCATTTCCGACCTCTTTATCCCCCTGAAAAGCAGTTCGGTCTGCAGTTCTGTATATTCTTCAAGTGTATACAGCTTCTGTAGCGCCCAGCGGCGGAATCCCCACATCTGCCCCTGGACGAAAATATTGTGGGCAATGATTTTGACGTGCTTTTCATCTAAATCCAGCTCGCCATTTTCGACGCAGCGCTGGATAACGTCTTCGAACATCGCAACCATTTCAATTTCTTTTTTTAGCACATAAGGAAGGGCATCCTTTGTCAGCGATTTTACTTCCTGGTACATGACAAGTACTTCATCCTGCAGGTCATCCATTACTTTAAAGTAGTTGGCAATCCCGACCTTCAGACTTTCAAGCGTCCCCTGGTTCGTATCAAGGTTTTCCTGAAGACGGTCACGAACCTCGTCGTATATACTGTCGCAGACTAGATAAAGGACATCTTCCTTTGTGCGGATATATTCATAAAGGGTACCGATGCTAAAGCCTGAAGCTCGGGCAATCTCTCTCGTCGTAGTGCGGTGAAAGCCCTTCTGCTTGAAAAGGGTAACGGCCCCTTTGATCATCTGGTCGCGCCTCTTTTTCACAAGGCGCTCATCTTTTACCGATGCCTGCACTTCTCGCTTCTTCATCACTTCTCTACCCTCCTTGTTTTCCATTTTTCCAAGGGTCTTATTTTGTCAGCATTCGTGAAATAACCAAGCGTTGGATTTCCTGTGTTCCTTC
>NZ_JBAVFI010000149.1:0-3175 GCF_049588175.1 Mesobacillus sp. | reverse complement strand
CAGTGACAGGATACCTCTTATTTTGATAGAGAAAATCCCATTAGAAAGTGACCGATTCATAAATGAATCCTGCACAATGTTCCTAATTGTCTCTGAAAGAGAATGAACTAAGAGGAGATATGAATTTTATCCATACCGTTTTGAATTTGAGGTGCTCCTTTGGAGAATAAAAACGATGAATTAGTATTCAATTCCATTAGTAAAATACTGTTGGTTTTATTTATCAGTTTAATAGGCAGTGCAGTTCCGGTCTGGTCTTTTACCACTTTTAAAATCCAACTTGCGATTCTATTTATAGGAATATTGATCGCGGTTTATTGGTATCGGACCATTGAGGATGGGCGAAAGTATAATTTGTTTGCCGCTGCAGATATGATCGTTTTAATGGGATTTTTCGCGATTGTTCCTGTTCTTAGGCTTACCTTTGGTACCATTGTTTTCTGTGTTTTCCTAATTACCTATCTGCTATTTTTATTCCATTCGATTTTTAAAAGTATCGTGCTGCACCGATTGCCTGCAGCACTAAAATACCTGCCGGCCATATCGTTGAGCGGAGCAGTGATCTTATTGTTGAGTGCATTCTTTTTAAGGGATACCGAGGGTGCAATTATAGTAAACATAATCAGTTCCAGCGATGGATCTGTTATTCTGGCTTTCTTACTATACGTTATTGGTGTGCTCATGACCTGGTTAGGTATTTTTGTTTTAAGAGAGTTTTTTGAAAAGCCTCCAGAAAAAAAGCGGAATCTTATAAAGAGGCCAGGATGAAGAAAAAAAGTAGCTTATAAGTAGATTTAGCGAATTCATAAAGTTCTACAGCTAAAAACCAGGAAATATGGAGAGAGAATATGGTCAAAAACACAACAGTACTAACGATTTTACCGCTCATCATTGGAGCGATATCATTAGCAATCCCTGATTTTTCAATGCTCAATATGTGGTTTGTTCTGGGTCTCTATATCCCGCTGTTTTTATTTGCTGTTTATCTTGATCTAACAGGGAAATCAAAGAAGTCAGACAGGCTAAGAGGTTATGTTGGCTATTTTAGTTTTGTATTGGCTTCTATCTACTTCGCGCTGCCTGCCGTAAGGGTTTTTCAAGAAAAGCCAGTCCTGCAACTGGCGATCATTGGTCTCTGGTTGGCTGCGTCAGTTTTCACCTTCTGGAAAAATGAACTCATGTTTTCTATTGTATTTGGAAAAAGTGATGAACATCGAAAATATTCTTTCATCTTGCATGGAACCATGTTCTTTGCAATAGTCGCTGGCGGCGGGGGACACAATAAGGCGGCGGAATATTTTTCTTTTATATTTGGTGAGAATGCAACTTTTGCTTATTTCACCATTATCTTGTGGATTTTTTCTCTCTGGATGACAATCTTCGCTCAAAGTTCAGTTGGTGTGTTTACGAAATTTAAAAACTGAGAATCTCTTCAATTTGAAGGGATTTTTTATTTGGAATTTTCAGCTATTTTGCTATAATATTTCGTAAGACGAATAAATGGAGGTATTTGAAATGTCTTTACATACATATCCATATCCATCACAGCGAATGGCGACGGTGGCCCGCAATGGGATGGTCGCTACGTCGCAGCCGCTTGCGGCACAGGCGGGGCTTGATATTTTAAAAAAGGGAGGCAATGCGATTGATGCTGCGATTGCCACTGCGGCGTGCCTAACGGTTGTTGAGCCGACTTCAAACGGCATTGGCGGCGACGCATTTGCCCTGGTTTGGGTGAAGGATAAGCTTTATGGCCTGAACGCAAGCGGTCCTGCTCCACAATCGATTTCGATCGATAAAGTAAAAGAGCTTGGTCATGAAAAAATGCCTTCTCATGGCTGGATTCCGGTCACTGTACCGGGTGCGCCGTCTGCGTGGGCAGAACTGTCTAAAAGGTTTGGACGCTTGCCGCTAACAGAAGTGCTGCAGCCGGCAATTGACTATGCTCGGAATGGCTATCCACTGACTCCAACTCTCGCAAAATACTGGAAAGGTGCTTTTAAAGCTTACAAGAATCGGTTCCAGGGTGAGGAATATGGAGAATGGTTCCGCGTCTTTGCTCCGGATGGCAGGGCGCCAGAAGCAGGCGAGATGTGGAAATCAGAAGACCATGCGAACACGCTTCAGGAAATCGCGGAGACGAACGGAGAGAGTTTTTACAGAGGAAAGCTGGCAGATAGAATCGCCGAAGCATCTGAAAAAGCAGGCGGCTTCCTAAGAAAGTCTGACCTGGAAAACTATCATCCAGAATGGGTTGACCCTATTTCTGTTTCGTACCGTGGACATGAAATCTGGGAGATCCCGCCGAACGGCCAGGGAATCGTTGCGTTAATGGCACTAAATATTTTAAAAGGCTACGAGTTTACTCACCGTGACGATGTTGATGGTGTCCACCTCCAGCTTGAAGCGATGAAACAGGCATTCACGGATGGAAAGGAATATGTTTCAGATCCCGTGACTATGCAGGCAAAGGCAGCCGATTTGCTTTCTGAAAAATACGCGGAGGAAGCTCGAGCGAAGATTAGCGAAGAAGCAAGAATGCCAGAACCAGGTTCGCTGCCAAAGGGCGGAACGGTGTATCTGGCAACAGCTGATGGCGAAGGCAACATGGTTTCTTTTATCCAGAGTAATTACATGGGCTTTGGCTCAGGGATCGTTGTTCCTGGAACAGGCATCGGGCTGCAAAATCGAGGGCACGATTTCTCGCTTGATGCGAATCATGCGAATGCACTTGCTCCAGGTAAGAAAACGTATCATACAATCATTCCCGGCTTCATCACGAAAGGCAAGGAAGCAGTTGGACCCTTCGGGGTGATGGGCGGGTACATGCAGCCACAGGGTCATGTCCAGGTTGCCATGAATATGATTGACTTTGGCCTGAATCCGCAGGCCGCGCTTGACGCACCGCGCTGGCAATGGATTGAAGGAAAGCAAATCGAGGTGGAACACCACTTTCCGAATCACATCGTCAAGCAGCTGGCCGCTCGTGGGCATCAAATGAAAGTGGCGTACGACGGCGGCGGCTTTGGCCGTGGCCAGGTCATTGTAAGAAATCAAGAAACGGGCGTACTGACAGGCGGAACAGAAATGAGGACAGACGGATCAATTGCATGCTGGTAATAAAATAGCTTAAGGGACGCTCATAATCGGGCGTTCCTTTTTTACTATTGTGGGA
>NZ_JBAVFI010000148.1:0-2309 GCF_049588175.1 Mesobacillus sp. | reverse complement strand
TTTTATGGTGAATGATGTCAGCACCGATGCGGTGAAGCTTATCAATCACGCGGTTAACACTGATCGTGTTGCCAGGAATTGGTGAAGATGAGAATACAATCGTATCTCCCGGAATGACCGAAATTTGGCGATGTGTTCCATTGGCGATTCTTGCAAGTGCCGCCATCGGTTCCCCCTGGCTTCCCGTACAAATAATGGTAAGCTCATTGCTTTGAGCCTGTCCGATTTCATTGATGCTGATAAAAGCCTCGTCCGGCGCCGTGATATAACCAAGGCGTCTGCCAATCTCAATCGTTTTCTCCATGCTGCGGCCGACAACAGCCATTTTACGGTTATGCTTTAAAGAAGACTTCACAACCTGCTGGATGCGGTCGATGTTCGACGCAAATGTGGCAAAAATAACCCTGCCATCCACAGTCTGAAAAATATCCTCAATCGCCTCTCCGACTCTTTTTTCCGAAACAGAGAATCCAGGAACTTCAGCGTTTGTGCTGTCAGACAATAAGCACAGCACGCCTTCGCTGCTGACTTCCGCGATTTTTTGAAAATCAGTTCCCTGTCCCACTGGAGTCAAATCAAACTTGAAATCGCCTGTATGGACGATATTTCCCTCTGGCGTAGTGACAACGACACCAAATGAATCCGCGATACTGTGGGTCGTACGGAAAAAGCGGACCTTAATATTCTGGAATTCCACCACGGTATCATTGTTGATTTGATGGAACGTAACACCTTTTATTTTATGTTCTGTAAGCTTTGATTTAATTAGTTCTACGGCAAAATCACCGCCATAAATCGGCGCCTTTACGTCCTGCAGTAAAAATGGCAATCCGCCAATATGGTCTTCATGGCCATGTGTGACGAAAATCCCAACAAGCTTGTCCTGATTCTGTTTTAAATACGTGTAATCTGCGAGCACATAATCGATCCCGAGCAAATCATTGTCCGGGAACTTTATTCCGCAATCCACGAGCACCATTTCATTTTTATATTCGATTACATATGTGTTCTTACCGATCTCACCAAGACCGCCCAACGCGAAAATCCTGAGATCCTTTTTTAGTTTCTTTTCCATAGTTCAGCTCCTGTTTATATTTATGCCTGTATCATCAATTCCCACTGGAATCTTTTTAATGAAGAATAGTGAGGAAATTTAATGGAGAAAATAGGGGTTTAAGTCCTTAAAATATATCACAATTTGGTCAATTCAACAAATAATGATATACCGTTTGCAGATGAGATGTTTTTTAGCAGGGAAAAGTTGCTGAAATTTTGGGGAATTCATCTTTTGGGCGGATGCACATGCACTTCGTTTGAGAGAGTGACTTTTGCAACGTGAACCTGTTTTTTCCTTTGTGAAATCGGTTTTTTTTTTGATTGGAGGACGTATTTTCCCCGTTGAAATCGTTTTTCTCCCCTTTGCTTAAAATTTTACTAGCAAAGAGTAATTTTGCATGGCGATTTTCAGCTAGTTGGTTCGACAAATTGATGATTTCACCGGTTGGACTCGTTTTTTCACCGGTTGGATTGATTTTTTCACCAGTTGCATTCGTTTTTTCACCAGTTGCATTCATTTTTTTACTAGTTGGCTAAAATTCAAAGGTGATTTTCTAAGCGAAGCATGGGTTACTCTGCATCTCCAGCTGACGTTTTCATTTCAAAAAAAACAGAGAGGGCCTCCACCCTCTCAAATTCCATCATACTATTTGTTTTCTCTCGATAAGCACCACTGATAAAACGGCTGTTCCAACCAGTACGGCCACTGCAATCGCTATTCCCGCAAAGGGAGCCAGGAGGGGATAGCCAAACACACTGTATGAATTGAAGTTCATGAATAGTTCTTCTACTTTCATGATGTTGGTCAGAGTCAAAGTGAGCATTTTATTCACCCATATTGTTTCAACGTTCATGATGCTTTGCGCCAGGATCGGAACTCCGAACAGGAATCCAGAAACAAAGAACGAAATGACCGTTGATTTAGACAGGGTCGATACGAGGACAATCAGCCCCGCAAAAGCAATCGCCGCTAGTATATGAAGAGAAATCTGGATCATGTGGTACTCCATGAATGTCAGGCTATATGGAGAAAAAAAGTATTTAAAGGAATACTGAATCGGCAAGTCCCAACCCTTTGTTCCGAACACTGCCGTTCTGGTAATCAAATTGAAAGCCTCCCAGAACAGAACCACCACAATCGCGAAAATGGAAGCAGCGATCAGCTTTGCCCTCATCGTCGCGCTCCGGCCTTTCTTTGCGCTGAGGATATAATTCTCTACTCCTGTTGCCTGCTCATTTGAATAAATGCCTGA
>NZ_JBAVFI010000147.1:0-1727 GCF_049588175.1 Mesobacillus sp. | reverse complement strand
AATGAATACAAACCGATTCTTACCGTAAAATCTGGTGATACGATCAGAATGCAAACTCCTGACATTGAATGGGGCTATTCCAAATCGAAGGGAGAAGAAAGAGTTTTTTTCAAATCTAAAGAAAATGAGGTCGACCCTCGTCATCCTATGATCGGTCCTATTAAAATTGCTGAAGCTAAACCAGGAATGGTATTAGAAGTGAAATTGAATGATATTGTCCCAGGCTGGTACGGAACGAATTGGGCAGGCGGTAAATCGAGCTGGCAAAATGACCACCTCGGCTTAACAAATTCAGAGAGAATCCGACTTGATTGGGAATTAAACTCAAAGACGATGACTGCTACTATGCATATCGGTGACCGCCCATTTCATGTCGGCCTCAACCCTTTCATCGGCTTAATGGGTGTAGCACCCGCAGAAGAGGGTGTCCATGTTACCTCCCCTCCCCGCTATTGTGGAGGAAATATTGATTGCAAAGAACTCGGCAGAGGAAGCACTCTTTTTCTGCCAATCTCAGTAGATGGCGCACTCTTCTCGATAGGTGATGGACACGCAGCTCAGGGAGATGGAGAAGTATCCGGAACTGCGATTGAATGCCCAATGGATTTAGTTGATATCACCCTAATCTTAAGAGATGACCTGAAACTCACCATGCCGAGGGCACTCACTCCATCTGGCTGGATTACCTTTGGTTTCAATGAAGATTTAGATCTTGCAGCCGCACAAGCACTTAATGAAATGACGGAGCTGATACGCGAACTCCACCATATTGAAAAAGCGGAGGCATTAGCTCTTGCGAGTGTGATAGTTGATCTGAGAGTCACACAGGTAGTTAACGGTGTAAAAGGTGTCCATGCTGTTTTACCGCATGGTGCAATAAGATAAAAAAAGCCCCTGTTTAGTCACTAGTATCGTGGGTAAGCAGGGGCTTTTACTTAGTTAGCTTTCCTTGTATCAAAGTCCTCAATATGCCTGATAACGTCAACCAGCCTTTTTTCTGCCATCGATTTCAGCCGCAGTGCATGTTTATCAAATGCCAGACTTTCTGTTACTGGATTCGGCACAATCACGCACTTTAGTCCAGCTGCTACAGCGGCATTCAGTCCATTTAAAGAATCCTCGAAAGCGATTGCTTCAGCGGGTTCGATATTCAAGGCGTCAACCGCTTTTAAATATAAATCCGGTGCCGGCTTTACTTTTTCAACATCATCACGCGTGACAATCACTTCGAAATAGTTTAATAGGCCCAGCTCGCCAAGAAAATGGGTTACCCACTCCCGGGAGGAACTGGAAGCAAGAGCTATTTTATATCCTGAACTTTTCGCCTCGTCCAGATATTCCTTAACCCCCTCACGCGCCTGCGCTGCAGCCATTTTCTCCTTATGTATACCATAAGCTCTTGTCTTAATTTCCTCAGTGTTGCAGCTTTCGCCCAACTGCTCTTTAAGATAAGCATACAACACAGTATCATCAGTCCCGATGCATTTTGCAAATTCTTCAAGAGGCAGCTCTGCTTGATAAAAATTCAATGCTTCCTTAAAAGCCTCATACCAAGCTGTCTCAGTGTCGATAATTAATCCATCAAAATCAAAAATAATTGCTGAAATCATTGTAAACCTCCCTTTCCTCATTAATTCAGACGATTTTTAGGCAGAAACGTTTCATGTATCTTTAAGTATTAAAAAATGATACCTGTTTATTAATTATTAAATTACAAACGGAACTAG
>NZ_JBAVFI010000146.1:0-2118 GCF_049588175.1 Mesobacillus sp. | reverse complement strand
GAAATTATGGATTGTTCTGGCTAGCAGTGATTGCAGCATTTTTCACGGCATTCTATATGTTCCGTCTGTTCTTCATGGTCTTTGCCGGTGAGGCGCGCAGCGAGATGAAGAATGTCCATGAATCACCTTCAGTCATGACATTGCCAATGGTCGTTCTCGGTGTTCTTGCTGTTATCGCGGGTTATGTGAACACACCTTGGTTCGGCACTTTCCTTGGCGACTGGCTGACAGAAGGAAATGAAAACCTTGGCCATGGACATATCGAAGGTCCGGCTTGGATTATGGTTGTTGCGACAGTCGTATCCTTGCTTGGTATTCTGCTTGCGTGGATGATGTACAGCAAAAAGTCATTGTCACGCGATTGGCTCAGCAGCAGAATTCCGCTTATGTACAGTGTCGTTAAGAACAAATACTTTATTGATGAAATTTACAGCCAGACGATTGTGTTTGGAACAAAAGGGATCAGTTTATTCCTGCGTTTTATCGAGCTCTTCCTTGTTGAAGGTCTAGTGAAACTGACAACTGCTTCTGTCCAGGCTCTTGGTAAAACTGGTGCAAAGCTTCAAAGTGGCCAGGTACAAACATATGGCGCAATCGCCTTTGTCGGTTTGGCAGTTCTGATGGTCATCTTCGCGTTAACAGGGGGGTATTTATAATGGATTTCAACTATTTTCTTACCTTGCTGGTATTCTCCCCTTTACTAGGTATCCTGCTTTTGGCATTCATGCCTAGAGCAAATGAGTCAGGTATCAAAATGCTTGGAGTTTTAGCAACACTACCGTCGCTGGCTTTGGCGCTCATCGCCTATTTTTCCTATCGCGGCGGAGCAGACCTTGCTAATTTTTCGGAACAATTCCGCTGGATTCAGTTTGGCGGACAAAGTGCCGAGCAATCCGGGATGTTCAGCGTCAATTATGAATTAGGAATTGATGGATTCGGGCTGATCATGGTCGTACTGACTGCAGTGATTGCAACGCTTGCAGCTCTTGCATCCTTCCATATCAAAAAAGAATGGAAGGGCTACTACATGCTGTTTTTGCTTCTTGAAATCGGCATGCTGGGAGTATTTACGTCCCAAAACTTGATCCTGTTCTTCCTTTTCTTTGAAATCACCCTGATCCCAATGTTTTTCCTGATCGGGAAGTGGGGCTATTACGAAAGAGAAAAGGCTGCTTACAGCTTCTTGATCTATAACGGCCTTGGTTCAGCAATCCTGCTGATTGTCATCATGGTGTTATTTTCAAGAACAGGCACTTCAAATATCGAATTGCTCAGAATGATTTTGAACACTGAAAATGCGCAATTAGTAGCGCCGATTTCAGAGTCACTGAAGATGGGATTATTGATTTCCCTGCTTGTCGCTTTCGGTGTCAAGCTGCCAATCTTTCCGCTTCACAGCTGGATGCTGCGCGTTCACGTAGAGGCGCCGCCTTCAATCGTTATGATTCACTCAGGGATTCTTTTAAAAATCGGCGCGTTCGGTTTAATCCGCTTCGGGATGGGAATTTTCCCTGCGCAATTTGAACAATTGACAGTTCTGCTTGCAGTACTTGGGGTCATCAATCTGCTGTACGGAGCATTTCTTGCTTTTATCCAGACAGATTTCAAAATGGTTCTTGCTTACTCTTCTATTTCCCATATGGGTATCGTGTTAATCGGACTCGGGGCAAATAATGAAGCTGGTATTCAAGGAGCGATTTTCCAGGTTGTATCACACGGCTTGATTTCAGCATTGTTGTTCTTCCTGGTTGGTGTGTTTTATGAGCGCACCCACACTACTACACTTGCAAATCTCGGCGGCCTTGCAAAAGGAATGCCGATTGCATCTGGCTTCTTACTTGCTGGTGCAATGGCGTCTCTTGGCTTGCCAGGGATGTCCGGATTCGTCAGCGAATTCATGGCGTTCTTCGGCCTATTCAAGGAAATGCCGATCATTGCAGCGGTTGGTACTCTTGGCATCATCATGACGGCCGTTTACCTGCTGCGCGCCGTGCTTGCTATCACGTATGGCAAAGCAGAACGCGAATTTGTCGGTATTTCAGATGTTCGCACGTTTGAATGGGCACCGATCTTAGTGCTTGTGGGCTTGATCGTCCTGATTGGAGTATATCCTAACGT
>NZ_JBAVFI010000145.1:0-7131 GCF_049588175.1 Mesobacillus sp. | reverse complement strand
CCATAAAAGTAAGAAGATGGAATCCGGGCACTAATGAAGCCTATAAATGCCTGTAAAAGCGATAAAGTAGAATTTAGATATACCACTGATTTCATTGACATCAAAAAAAGTCACCAATGATATCATTGGTGACCAAATCAAAAATTAAAAAATCATTCATAGTATGACCATTTTCCCGAACCTAAAACTATGAATTTCTCCTTCAATATCTTTCTGATTGTTTTCTTTGGAAAAATACCGCCACTCCATTCATAGATGATATTCGTAGTGATCTTTTTAGTTGGATATAAGATCTGATACTCCTCAATACATCGTAAGAGAGCGTTTTTCATATTCTCATGCATTCCGCATTTATTACATGTTAATATGACCGGGCGATACTCCTCCATTACCGTACCGCATGACTGGCAAAACACTCCTTTTCGCAATTGGGCATAATCATACTGGGGTATTTTGGTGAAAGGAGATTTCGTCAAATGGGATGAAAGTAATTTTTCCGAAAGTCTGTCATGGTGGTTATTCAATATCGACTTCTGATTATTAATTTGTTTAATAAAACGATTGAGATTAGTTGGGAGGATGGTTCGCCGGTCAAGGGGGGCATGGTATAAAGTGAATCCGGGATTAATAAAAACGAGAAATGCAGCTATGGGGTTTTTTACTCCAATACTATTAAAAAGCTGTCTTAAAAGTGATTCGTTCCTCTCTAATTGGAGCCATGGATTTTTTACTTCGGTTCCGTTTTTCTTCTTGAATTTGTCACCTTCAAAATAAAATTCTCCTTCGTAGTTCTTCACCTCAAAAAGATAAGTGAGATTCTCGGAAATCATCAGAGAGTCAATTTGAAAATGAGAATGATTCAATTCAAAAAGTAAATCATTGAGCACATAAGATTCTATTCCTATTCCGTGTAAATACTCATCAAACATAACCTCGCCTTCAAAACCTTTTTGGAGATTTAAATAATACTGTTTGTCTTTTTCTTCTAAATCCATCCGAAAATCCAATGCCTTCAAACCTCTTAATTCTTCTGATTCAGAGCGTTCCTTCTTAAATAACATGATCCACATCCTTTCTCCTCTATTTTTATGGAAAAGTATACAAATATCCAGTGAACGTTTTAGTACATATACAGCTCGTAGCCTATTCATTAGCATGGATTTCTCTGTTAAACAAGGCTGTTGATTTTCGTTTCAGGCGCTTGGCTTTCCGCGGGTCTGGCGCTGAGTCCGCAGGAGTCTAAGCGCCTTCCGCTACAATCAACAGGGTTTAAAAAAGATAAAAAACTCTATCAATCCACTATCATGTAGACTGCACTTTTCGTTTTTCATTGAATCTTGATATTCCTGCTGATATAATCAACAATAGTGTACATGCGCGAGTATAGTAGGAGTGAAACGCAATGAACAGAGAAGATAGACTTAAAAGACAAAGCAAAATACGTAATTTTTCGATTATCGCCCATATTGACCATGGTAAGTCTACATTGGCTGACAGGATTCTCGAGAAGACGAATGCATTAACATCTCGTGAGATGAAGGATCAGCTTTTAGATTCCATGGATCTAGAGCGTGAACGCGGAATTACAATTAAATTGAATTCAGTGCAATTGAAATATAAGGCGAAAGACGGAGAAATCTATACATTCCATTTGATTGATACTCCTGGACACGTCGATTTCACATATGAGGTTTCACGAAGCCTGGCAGCTTGTGAAGGTGCTGTACTAGTTGTCGATGCCGCACAGGGAATCGAAGCACAGACTTTGGCGAACGTGTACCTGGCAATCGATAATGACCTGGAGATTGTGCCGGTCATCAATAAGATTGATTTACCAAGTGCGGATCCAGAGCGTGTAAGAAATGAGATTGAAGAAGTAATCGGTTTGGATGCTTCTGAAGCTGTTCTTGCGTCTGCAAAAGCGGGAATTGGGATTGAAGAAATCCTTGAACAAATCGTTGCTAAGGTTCCGGCTCCGGAAGGGGATCCCGATGCACCTTTGAAAGCCTTGATTTTTGACTCTCTATATGATGCCTACCGTGGTGTTGTAGCCTATATTCGGGTGGTCGATGGTACGGTCAAGGTTGGAGATAAAATTAAGATGATGGCGACAGGCAAGGAATTTGAAGTGACAGAGGTAGGAGTGTTTACTCCAAAATCGACTCCTTCAGCAGAGCTGACTGTTGGTGATGTAGGCTTTTTAACAGCGGCTATTAAAAATGTTGGCGACACGCGTGTCGGTGATACAATCACTAATGCGAAAAATGGTGCTACTGAAGCGCTTCCCGGTTATCGTCGCTTGAACCCGATGGTGTATTGCGGTTTGTATCCTATTGATAGTGCTAAATTCAACGATTTAAGAGAAGCTCTTGAAAAACTTGAACTTAACGATTCAGCACTTCAATTTGAGCCGGAAACATCACAGGCACTAGGATTTGGATTCCGCTGTGGATTCCTTGGACTTCTTCATATGGAAATCATCCAGGAGCGGATCGAACGTGAATTTAAAATTGATCTAATCACCACAGCACCAAGTGTTATTTACGATGTTATCATGACTGACGGTTCTGAATTGAAGGTGGATAATCCATCAAACATGCCAGACCCTCAAAAGATTGCACGTGTTGAGGAGCCTTATGTAAAAGCAACAATGATGGCTCCGAATGATTATGTCGGTGCAATCATGGAGCTTTGCCAGGACAAACGTGGAATTTTCATCGATATGCAATATATGGATGAAACTCGTGTGAATATTGTATATGAAATTCCGTTATCCGAAATTGTTTACGATTTCTTCGATCAGTTGAAATCAAGTACAAAAGGCTATGCATCATTTGACTATGAATTGATTGGCTATAAACCATCTAAGCTTGTTAAAATGGATATCCTTTTAAATGCTGAAAAAGTAGATGCCTTGAGCTTCATCGTTCATAATGATTTTGCATATGAACGCGGAAAAATCATTGTTGAGAAATTGAAGGATTTAATTCCCAGGCAGCAGTTTGAGGTTCCAATCCAGGCAGCAATCGGTCAAAAAATCGTGGCTCGTTCAACGATTAAAGCTATGCGCAAAAACGTATTGGCTAAATGTTACGGTGGGGATATCTCACGTAAACGAAAGCTTCTTGATAAGCAAAAAGAAGGTAAGAAACGGATGAAGCAGGTTGGTTCTGTTGAAGTTCCGCAAGAAGCCTTCATGGCCGTTCTGAAAATGGACGATACCACTCCGAAGAAATAAAATAGCAAGGGAGGCTGGATGTACTTGTGGATGCAAGTGTATCTAGCCTCTTTTTTCAATAGTTATTCAGTTAAATCATGGCTAAGGCCTCTTAGGAAGTGATCGATAAATGAAAGCAGCATATATCCATATTCCATTCTGCCATCATATTTGCCATTACTGCGACTTTAACAAGGTATTCATGAAAGGGCAGCCTGTTGATGAATATTTGCAATCGCTAGAAAAGGAAATGGAGCTAACAGTAAAAGGAAATCCAAGTGTTCTTGAAACGGTCTTTGTCGGTGGCGGGACACCGACTGCCTTAAATGAGATGCAACTCGAAAAACTGGTCGTGGCTATCCAAAATCAGCTTAGAATCGACAAAAATACTGAATATACCTTCGAAGCGAATCCTGGTGATCTATCAAAGGAAAAGCTGGCAATCCTAAAGGATGCTGGAGTTAATCGATTAAGCTTTGGGGTACAAACCTTCAATGATGAACTCCTTAAAAGAATTGGCAGGAGCCATCGTGCAAAGGATGTCTTTGAATCAATCGACAATGCAAAAGCAGTAGGCTTTGAAAATATCAGTGTTGATCTTATTTACAGCCTACCCGGCCAGACAAAGAATGATGTCATAGAATCCATTCATACAGCACTAAGTCTGGGACTTGTCCATTATTCTGGCTATTCACTGATCATTGAGCCAAAAACTGTTTTTTATAACCTTATGCAAAAGGGCATGCTTGCAGTTCCGGGAGAGGATGCAGAAGCTGAAATGTATGAAACGCTTATGGAGCAAATGGAGCTTCATGGGCTGCATCAATATGAAATCAGCAACTTTGCTGTTCCTGGGTTTGAAAGCAGGCATAATTTAACATATTGGAATAATGAAGAATACTATGGATTCGGAGCAGGGGCACACAGCTATATAAACGGTATGAGGCAATCCAACTACGGTCCGCTCAAAAAATATATGGAGCCGTTGGCGAAGGATGAGCTGCCAATCATGGATGCGCACCAAGTCTCCCGCGAGGAAAAGATAGAAGAGGAAATGTTCCTTGGACTAAGGAAAACAGAAGGTGTATCGATTCGACATTTTCAGGATAAATTCAATGAAAATCCAATTCATTTATTTGCTGAGCAAATTAATCAATGGTCTGAAAAAGGACTGTTAAAAATGGATGAGAAACGTATCTTCTTAACTCGGCAGGGACGGATGCTCGGCAATGAAGTTTTTCAATCATTCATTGGGGTATCAAATCATTGACATCCTCAGCGTTTATTGATAAATTATTTTTAGAATTAGCACTCGTTCTTATAGAGTGCTAACAGAGGTGATGATGTTGTTAACAGATCGTCAGGTGCTAATATTGCAGGTGATTGTTGATGACTTTATTCGTTCAGCTCAGCCGATAGGTTCAAGGAGCTTGTCGAAAAAAGAGGAAATAACCTTCAGTTCGGCTACAATCCGGAATGAAATGGCAGATCTAGAGGATCTAGGTTTTATTGAAAAAACCCATACTTCTTCGGGTAGAATTCCTTCGGAGAAAGGGTATCGTTATTATGTTGATAATCTTCTGCTGCCGCAAAAGTTGAATCATTCAGATATGGCTGCGATTAATTCCATTTTTGCTGAAAGAATTTACGAGCTTGAAAAAATCGTTCAAAAATCAGCAAAGATCCTTTCGGAAATGACCAATTATACGTCGATTGTCTTAGGGCCAGCTGTAAAGGACAATAAATTAAAAAAGCTCCAGATTGTCCCGTTGAACAAAGATACCGCGATCGCGATTATCGTAACGGATACAGGTCATGTGGAAAATAGGATGTTCCATTTTCCAACAAGTGTTGATCCTTCGGATGTTGAAAAAATGGTCAATATTCTCAATGAACGTTTGGCAGGCGTTCCTCTTACAAATCTTAACTCAAAGATTTATAAGGAAATTGCTGTGTTGCTGCGTCAGCATATAAGCAGCTATGATTTGCTTCTGAATACGATAACCGATACTTTGAACATGCCTGCGCATGAAAAGGTATTTTTCGGAGGCAAGACCAATATCCTGAGCCAGCCTGAATTCAATGATGTTGAAAAAATCCGCAGTCTTATGAACATGATTGAGCAAGAGGATGGACTATATCAGCTGATCAGGAAGAATCCTGCTGGAATCAACATTAAAATTGGCACGGAAAATGATAATTCCGCCATGGAAAATTGCAGCCTCATTACAGCTACCTATTCGATGGGAGCTGAAAAACTAGGTACGATTGCTGTGCTTGGTCCAACGAGGATGGAATATTCACGGGTAATAAGCCTGCTCCAATTGATCAGTACAGACCTTACAAAGGTGTTGACGGAGCTGTATCAAAATAAATAGGCATGGAAATATTGATTAAGGGTGGAGTAGCCTGTTCCATCCCGAATTGTCATGTGTTTTCTGATGAAGACCAGATCCGTCTGTATCCTTCATTGAAATAAATGTACTACCGGGCGTTGCCCGACCAACATCTGCGGCAAGGCCGCCATTCTTTAAGGGAGGTGAGTTAACGTGACAGAAGGAAGAAACACTGAGCAAGAGTTGAACAGCCAGTTGGAGGAAGAGACGGTTGAAGAGGTTTTTGCTGAAAATGAAGCTTCTGAACAAACTGAAGAAGTTCCTGATCAGGAGCAAGATCCAGCTCAGCTTAAAATAGCTGAATTGGAGGCGAAACTTGAGGATGCTGACAACCGTTACCTGCGCCTACAAGCTGACTTTGATAACTTCCGCCGCCGATCAAGGATTGAACTTGAAGCGAGCGCTAAATATAAAGCACAAAGCGTAATCACTGATCTGCTCCCAGCTATTGATAATTTTGAGCGAGCATTGAAGATGGAAGTAGATAACGAACAGGCAAAATCCCTTATGCAGGGAGTCGAAATGGTTTACCGCAGCTTGCTGGATGCTCTTAAAAATGAGGGTGTTGAAGCAATTGAAGCTGTTGGCAAAGAATTTGATCCACATCTTCACCAGGCCGTCATGCAGGCTGAAGATCAAAATTACGGTTCTAACATCGTAGTTGAAGAGTTCCAAAAAGGTTATATGCTTAAAGACCGCGTAATTCGTCCAGCAATGGTAAAAGTGAACCAATAATCGCGGTTACATATTTTAGCTAGGAGGTAATAAATATGAGTAAAATCATCGGTATTGACTTAGGTACAACTAACTCTTGTGTTGCCGTACTTGAAGGCGGCGAGCCAAAGGTTATTCCAAATCCAGAAGGAAACAGAACAACACCTTCGGTAATAGCATTTAAAAATGGGGAGCGCCAGGTAGGCGAGGTTGCTAAGCGCCAGGCTATCACAAACCCTAATACAATCATTTCAATTAAGCGTCACATGGGTACAGACCATAAAGTTGAAGCTGAGGGCAAGGAATACTCACCTCAGGAATTATCTGCTGTCATTCTTCAATACTTGAAGTCTTATGCAGAAGACTATCTTGGTGAGCCTGTAACAAAGGCTGTAATTACCGTACCAGCATACTTCAATGATGCAGAACGTCAGGCTACTAAAGATGCAGGTAAAATTGCAGGTTTGGAAGTTGAACGTATAATTAACGAGCCAACTGCAGCCGCACTTGCATATGGCCTTGACAAAATGGATGAAGACCAGACAATCCTAGTTTATGACCTAGGTGGCGGTACGTTTGACGTTTCCATCCTTGAATTGGGCGATGGAGTATTTGAAGTAAAATCTACTGCTGGTGACAATCGTCTTGGCGGCGATGACTTTGACCAGGTAATCATTGACTATTTGGTTGAGCAATTCAAGAAGGAAAACGGCATCGATCTTTCAAAAGACAAAATGGCTCTTCAGCGCTTAAAGGATGCAGCTGAAAAAGCTAAGAAGGATCTTTCTGGTGTAACTTCTACAC
>NZ_JBAVFI010000144.1:0-3333 GCF_049588175.1 Mesobacillus sp. | reverse complement strand
ATTCATAACCATGGCGAAATCTCTCATATCTATAGACTTAATGAAAAGCTGGCCAAGTCCTGGATACGTAAAAACCGTTTCGACAATGATGGCGCCATTCACGATATTTACCATATCAAAGCCGAGGAATGTGACAATTGGGATCAGTGAATTTTTCAGGATATGTACATTGTAGATCCTTTTTTCAGGAACGCCGATTGAACGCGCTGTGCGGACAAATTCCTTCCTGCTGTTTTCGACAATATCATCTCTTAAAAATTGTGTATAGGTTGCTGTTCCAACGACACCGAGGACACATGCCGGCAAGATCAGATGATGTATTCTATCAAGCATATATTCAAAAGTTCCCTCAGGTACAGTGATATCGACTGAACCATTAGATGGAAACCAATTTAGTTCAAAAGAAAATAGATAGATAGAATAGACTGATACCACAATGATCGGGAGCGATAATCCTGTGTAATTTACGCTGCTGATCAGACGGTCCCCGAGTTTATTTGGGTTGCGGCCTGCATACTTCCCCATAAAAAATGAAAGAACATAGGTGATTACCAAGGATGTAATCCCAAGCAGAAGTGTATTCGTCATTTTTTCCTTTAGAATCAGTGAAACGTCAACGCGGTAATAGGAGGAAACCCCCAGTTCTCCCGTGATAAAATTGACAATCCACTTTTTATAATCTACCCAGATCATCGTGAAGTCATAGTCTGTCCCCATTACCCCCGGCATCATCATGAATAGAAAAAAGACGACAATCGAGGTCAGGATCAGGCTGGGAACAGCGAGCAAAATTCTTTTTAATGAATAGTTTAAAACGGTCATGATGAATCCTTTCAGAAACCAGCTTCTTTTTGTTCCTTATTTATAAATTGAAAGGAAGGACTGATCGTCTTCTTTTCTTTTAGAGGTATCTTCTCCCCTGTCTTTTTCTTTATTTTACCAATGAAATCGATATTTTCATATGCCAAATGTCCTTCGAGTTCTTTTTTCATCATGTTCGTTATGGCGATAAGGATAAAGAAGAATAACATCGTACTTAACACAATCCATGGATATTGGATCATGACTTTAAAGTTCTGTCCAATCAAACCGCCCCATTCGTTTGACAGGGTCTCTGGCGGTGGGACTCCATCATCTGCAGTGAATATTCCGCCTTTCGTTTGCCCTCCAAGGTATGCCTTGAATATGCCTAAATGCATCAAAATCACAAGCGTGCTTAAAAGCTGCTGGACAAAGATCAGCAAACCAATTGATTTTAGGAACGGCCATAGGTGTTTTGTCAGCACGTGGAAGCGACTTGCACCCAATAAAAAGGACGAGACTACAAATGATTTCCTCTGCATTTCTTCTATATAATCAATTGTCATCAATACAATCGCAGGATACGCTATGAGGGTTAGAACACCAATTTGATAACTGGCAATATTCCAGACAGGGATACCTGTAAATCGTTCTATAAAAGGTGACATCATAAAAATGGCGATGACCAGCGCAGGTACGTAGCGAAAAGCAAGGAAGAAATCTTTGAAGTATGTTTTAACCTTGGGAAGCCAAAGCGCAATGATTATTCCAGTTGACACCCCAGCCAATACTCTAAAAAGCGTAATAAAAAAGGCTGCAGATAGGGTGAATTTTGCCCCATACAGATGAAGATAAATCATATCTTGGCCATTCCGATCAGTACCTAATAAGTGGTCTTGTGTAGGGGGAGTCGGAGCCTTTGCAATTAATTCACCTTGTTTATCATAAATATAAAACTCTTCATTGTAGTCTTCATCGCCGTACAACGGATAAAGGAGACTTGCTATGAACATACCAAGAATTAATAAGAAGCCTATAATCGTTTTCTTATAGTTTCTCATAACGAAATCCCCTCTTTTCCCCGATAAAAATAAGCAGTTGCCCTCGCTAGCAGATCAATAAGCAGGATCGGTAACGCAACCAGCAAGCAGAAGATGATTACTGCCGGCGCATCTTTTGTAAAAATGTTATCGAGATCCTTTGTAAAACCCTGCATGGCAAAGATATATTCAATCAATACGAGATTTGAAAGCAATACCCAAATGAGTGTCCTCAATTGAATGACTGCCAGTGGAAAAATATTGCGCAGGATATGTTTGAAATAGATTGTCAGGTTATGCAGACCCTTTGATTTTGCGAAAATCACATAATCCTTTTCCCACTCTTCTTCGATTTGTTTAATCAAGAATTGCGCCATAAAAAATGAAGGCAGAAGAGATACAGCCACGACAGGCATGAGATAGGATTTTTCACTTAACCCATAAAGCCTGAACAGTTTGATCCCCGTTTCCTTGTATAAATAAATCACCATGAACTGGAGGACAAAAATAATCAGCAGGTCAGGGACAGCTTCACTGAAATTAATAAAATTCTTCACTTTAGACTGGAGTTTTTTTGGCGTAATAATAAAAATACCTGTCAGTATTATGCCGCCTATGATCATTGCCGCCAGCGAAAGCCCCAATATTTCAAGTGTGTACGCATACCGCTCGGCCATACTTGTTGTCAGCCACTGATGAATCATCGGACCTGCATCGAAACTCTGAATTTGCCTGCTCACATCTCCCAAAGACCGGAGAAAAAACTCCGGGCCATACAGCAGCCTATTGCCATCAACGTAAAAAAGCCGAGGGATTGATAAAAACAGGATCACCCCTCCTATTATGCAGGCCGCTCTTATTATGTAATGGACTAATATCTTCATTGGCTGACTCCTTTCTTTCCCACATATTGTGATATATATTTTTAAACGAAGGATTTGGGTTGATTGTTACAAGATTTTCTAAAATTTATGTTAAAGGAGAAAAGGAGGGTCGTTTATCCATTGTTGAGGGTGGAATCAATTCTTTTAAGGAGCCAATAATAATTTTTATTAGCGATAGTCTGGATATGAGCAATTATGAAGTATCTCATAACAAATTAAAAAAGAAATCCGCTGCTGGTTGTCATGAGCAGGACTACGAGAACAACTCAAAATGAAAAAATGGCGACGAGTTGTTATTAGAAGGGTACGAGAAAACAGCTAATTTATTAACGGAAAATTAGTTTTATTGGCGAACCGAAAATTTTATCTTTTTTTTCAATCAATACAGTTTTTGAATATGTTAGAGTTAGGAAAAACAGGAAATTGCAAATGGAGGGCGGGCAATGAAATCATTCTTTGAACCGGGTACGGAAAATGTCTTTCAGCTATTTTCAGTACAGCATCTATTAACATTAGGTGCTTTTGTAGTTGTGATTGTAATGATGTTCTTGTTCAGAAAAACATTAAGAAAGGAGTCTGCAAATCGAACAGCTCGCATAGCATTATTC
>NZ_JBAVFI010000143.1:0-2386 GCF_049588175.1 Mesobacillus sp. | reverse complement strand
ACATTGCATATACTTATTCGTGTATTAAGTAATGGAGGATTTGATATGAGGGTATTTATCTTATTTTTATTAACAATGTTTTTAGGGCTATTAATCTTTCTGAAACTGGAGATGAATGAAGCCACTAAAGCTTCCAAAACCGCAACAAATGAATATACCACCCAAGAATATATGATTACTGACATAGATGATTCAGGTTATTACGGGAAGGAAGATAGCGGTAAAACCATTTACTTTAAAAAAGAACATCTCCCATCCGGACAAAAACTTAAACTCGAGGATATTGTAGTCATTTATTTTGTAAAAGATGAAAGAAAAGATGGGCTTGTTAAAGTGGAGAAAAAATAAGGAGCATGCTGGGGGCATGCTCCATTTTCCTTGCTTACTTTTTAGTAATACTATCTCAGTGCTCTCTGTTCCATTAGTTTTTCTGCAATCGCAGTAGTCAGCTCTTCACCGCTTTTTGGGAGTGAATTTTTCATCACAGCATTCATCACCGACGCCAAAGCACCTTCTGCGACCATTTCCAAATAGCCTGTCATTTTTGTTCTGCTTTTATTCAATGCCTCTGCTTTAAAGTACCCATTCCCTGTCAGGTTTTCATTAATACCCTTCAAATCGAAGGTCACCATCGTCGGCTCAATCCATTCCTTTATCGTGACATGCAAACTGATTTTCTTCTTAAGGATTCCAACAGTTTCTTTGAAGGTCCAATTTGATTCATGTTCTCTCAGTTTTTCATGATTTATGTAGCCAGGCAATAACGGGGCCCAATTATCCATATCTTTTACGAAATCCCAAACTTCTTCAATTGGGATATCCATCGTAATTTCGTGCATTCCAACCGGCATCATAATCTCTCCTTTTTGATGGTCTTTTAGAGATATATGTTTGGACGGATGAATTATACTTTGTCCAACTGATGTTTGTTAAGTGTTTACCCCTTAATAGCGTGCGGAAACAGCCATAGCGTGGAATAGAGTATTTTCAGCTAACAAGTCATATGCTGAGCCCATTTGTCATTTCGTATCCATATACGAAATATTCAATCGTTTCAAGTTCCTCCAATAGTGAAAGTGTACGCTCGATTGTGTAATTTCTTTTTTCAGAAAAAATATCAGGGTAAATGCTGTCACCTAGGAAGAGGATTTTATCTTCTTTAATATAAACAACAACTGAATCATACGCATGATCTCCGCCAACATGCTTTACAATGCATGTAACTCCTCCTAAATGAATTTCCAGTTTGTCTTCAAACGTCATTTCAGAAAGAGTGATTTTAATATCTACTGTTCAAGAGCATCATTTAAAAACGACTTTAGTCGCTCCTGATACTCTTCTTCCGCAATCGTATATGCCTCTGTATGGCCTGCACCTGGGACGATCCACAAGTCCTTCTTGCTTGTGGCCATTTCAAAAATACGCTGAGCCATTTCAGTTGGGACAAGCTCATCCTTATCACCATGAATAATAAATAAAGGAAGCTTGTTTTTTTTAACACTCTCGAGTGCAGACGCCTCGCCAAACGAATAGCCAGCTCTTAAATTTGTAATCGCACTCGTCACCTGCATAACAGGAAATGCTGGCAGATGATAAAGATAATTCAATTGATGGGATAGTTCTTCAAGGACTGTTGTATAGCCGCTGTCCGCAATAATCCCTTTCACTTGAGGCGGCAGCTTTTCACCGCTGGTCATCAGTACAGTTGACGCTCCCATCGAAAACCCATGAAGAAAAATAGCATCTTCTTTCTTCTTATCTACTAAAAATTGAACCCACTGTACATAATCTATGCGGTCATGCCAGCCATAGCCAATATACTCTCCCTCGCTCAGTCCGTGCCCTCTTGCATCGGGTTTAAGAATGTCATAGCCTAGCTCATAATAATATTTAGTGATTCCTGGCATTTGTTCACTGTTCCCTTTATATCCATGTGCCAGAATGACAGCTTTTCCGTTTGAATGTTCATTTTTTAAAAATCGCGCTTTTAATTTCAAGCCATCTTCAGACTCAATCTCGACAATGTCAAAAGTCTGCTGATCTGTCCATTTCATGACCTCTTCCAGTTTAGCCTGCTGCTCATCTTCACTAAGCAAACCAGCCGCTGCGACACTTTCCCCGCCACCATGAAGATCGACCGCTTCATGGCTTCGATTAATGGCTACATTGTAAAAATAATTCCCTGCCGCTAGTAAGCTAATGATAATTAAAATCACAATACTACTGGAAATCCAAATAATACGCTTCTTCAAATACAAATCCCCTTTTCGACCTAGTTTTCTATGTATTTTAAAAATATTTTACCAGATACGAAGTCAAAAAAGACCACGGGTTGGAATTTCCTTTAAATAAAGAAATTCCTTATTTTGTTAGAGAAGTATTTTTC
>NZ_JBAVFI010000142.1:0-1753 GCF_049588175.1 Mesobacillus sp. | reverse complement strand
CAATCATCTTGGTCACTTTGCTTTAACAGGATTATTATTGCCATTCCTTAAAGCTTCAACTGGCTCGCGTGTAGTCACTTTGAGCAGCATTGCCCACAGGGGAGCATCGATTGATTTTAATAATCTGGATGGTTCTAAGGGGTATAAGGCAATGAAGTTTTATGGCCAGAGCAAGCTGGCAAATTTGCTGTTCGCAAAGGAGCTCGACAATCGATTCAAGATGCATGGGATCAAGACGATTAGTATCGCTTGTCATCCTGGTATATCAAATACAAATCTCTTTAAAATGGGAAAATCGGAAACACCCGGATATATGAAGCGAATTATGAATATCTTTTTCCAGCCTGCCCATATGGGGGTGCTGCCAACACTGTATGCCGCGACAGAAGAAAGTCTCCAAGGCGGAGAGTATGTAGGTCCGGATGGAAGAGGGAATCGAAAAGGATATCCAGCTATCGAAATACCTGCACCAGGGGTGTATAACGAAACCACTATGAAAAAGTTATGGGAAGTGTCAGAGGACTTGACCGGGGTAACCTATCATTTTTAAATTGATCCTGTAGGTGCCAGAATTAAAACTCTGGCACCCTTTTAAAAGAGGTAACTTAATAGGGGGTGAAATGAGGTCAACTACTCGGATGCTGCGTTAGGTATATATTTGTATAAAACCTGCTCTTTAAATGAGCAGGTTTTTTGTGATTATTAACGCAAAAAAACAGACCCTTAAAAAGGATCTGTTTAATAGTAAGATCTATTAAGCTTTTTGAACGTTAGCAGCTTGTGGTCCACGAGCGCCTTGCTCAACGCTGAAAGTTACTTTTTGACCTTCGTCTAATGATTTGAAACCTTCGGACTGGATAGCAGAGAAGTGTACGAATACGTCTTCGCCAGCTTCACGCTCGATAAATCCAAAACCTTTTTCTGCATTAAACCATTTTACTGTACCTTGTTCCATTTTTGTTGCCTCCTAGTGCTATGTGCACAATATGTTACTATCCTTGCCCAAAGTGATCATTAAGACGAAAATTACTATCCTTTACACCGAACAAAAATAATTCTTCTTTAGAATAACAGGAAATGGAACGAATAGCAAATGAAATAAATATTTACTCGCATTTTCTGAGATTGGTATTCTACTTTCTGCTGTCAGTATCCATTAATTCAGAAGTAATCAGCATTTCAGATCCACTGCTATCCTTCATATAGAATTCCTTTTTGACCAGGCCGTACTTAGGAGCCCAATATTGTCTTGAAATACTGCCGTCTTGATTTTCCTGCTCTAAAACGATCGCCTTTTTAATGGAGCCGATCGGGAGGAGGAGATTCTTATTTGAGGAAACAATCTTCCATCCATTTATGACAGTTCCCTCTGATATTGGGTTTGTCAGAATAGGAACCTCTTTAAAATCTTTTTCAAGAGATGTGACTGCCGGCACGTTTTTTTCATAGTACTCAGGCTGCTGGTAAACAAGATATATCCCTTTCTCCGTTAGCTTATAAATCTTCAACATGCTCGTTCCGCCATTGCTGACAATGGTCGGCAGGTAATTTCCCTGCATCTCGAATACAGTTTCTTTCTCTTCCGCAAATTCATTTCCTGTTCCCTTGAAGTATTTGATCTGGTTTTCAGCAGGAAAATATGTTTTTAATGATATCTCCTGGCCGGACTGATCAGGCTTAGAATCAGGACTAACAGGGGAAGTTGTCGGCTTAGAGGGCGCATCATTGGTCTTACCAGGGTCATTAGTTATCG
>NZ_JBAVFI010000141.1:0-3119 GCF_049588175.1 Mesobacillus sp. | reverse complement strand
GAGAATTATCGGCTGGTTTCCCCTGGTTGCGATCTTACTATAAAGCTCATGAAATCAAATGCTCTACCCCTGGATGTTTACTAAATCACTGTAGAATATCGCCTTGCGCGCAACACCTGTTTCGTGGGCAGCCCTTGCAACCGCGTCTCTTACTGCAGAAACTACTCTGCTGTCTAGTGGGCCAGGTATTACATAATCCTCAGACAATTCATCACACTCTATTAAACCTGCAATTGCTTTCACTGCTGCAGCCTTCATCTCATCATTAATATCGGTAGCGAAAACATCTAAAGCACCTCTGAATATGCCAGGAAATGCCAGTACATTGTTGACCTGGTTAGGCAGATCCGAACGTCCCGTCCCTACAATCCTAGCACCTGCTTCCTTTGCTTCTTCAGGCATGATTTCCGGCACTGGATTTGCCATAGCAAAGATAATGGCATCATGAGACATCTTACGTACCATTTCCTTTGTCAGTGCCTCGGCGGATGAAACACCGATGAACACATCGGCACCTGCTATCACATCTGACAGCTGTCCCTTCAGCTTATTTTGATTAGTAATTTTTGAAACGGATTCCTTCAGTGAATTCATTCCTGCCTGTCTGCCTTCATAAATGGCTCCCTTTGTATCGCACATAATCAAATTGTTCACGCCCATATTCCTTAATAGCTTAATAATGGCGATTCCCGCGGCACCAGCCCCGTTTATTACTACCTTAATTTCCTCGATTTTTTTATTAACCAGTTTCAAGGAGTTAACTAAACCTGCAGCGGTTACGATTGCGGTTCCATGCTGGTCGTCATGAAATACTGGAATGTTCATTTCTTTTTTTAGCCTCTCTTCAATGTAAAAACAATTCGGTGAGGCGATATCTTCTAAATTAATTCCTCCAAAGGTTGGCTGAAGCAATTTAACTGTCTTTATTATTTCTTCAGGATCTTTCGTATCGAGGCAAATAGGGATCGCATCAATCCCAGCAAAGGCTTTAAATAGTGCGGCCTTCCCTTCCATTACTGGCATTGCAGCTTCCGGTCCAATATCCCCCAGCCCCAGCACGGATGTCCCGTCCGATACAACTGCAATTAAGTTCCCTTTAATTGTATAATCATAGACTTTTTCCGGATGAGCATGAATCTGCTTGCATGGTTCAGCTACACCTGGAGAATATGCTAAACTTAAATCCTTCATATTATTTAAAGGCATTTTCACATCCACGGATAATTTCCCTTTAAATTTTTCATGCAGCAAGAGAGATTCTTTTTGTAAATTCTCCATCCTAACATCTCCTTTTTAAAATCACTAAAAATCTCAGTATTATCACTTCGTAAGAATATTCTGAATTTAGTTCATTATATAATGGATTAACTTTATAAATAAAATACATATATTCTATATTCTTTATGCATTTTGGCTATAAAGCTGCCAGGAGCTATTAAAATAACCTGTCCAATCAGTAGACTAACTAATCGGTTTTACTTTAAAATGTTAGAATATTATAAAAAAACACTTATCTTTTTAAGTCCTGGAGGTGAAATTACTTGGACATACGTCATTTAGAGTACTTTTCCGAAGTTGCAGAGCAATTAAGCTTTACAAAAGCCTCACAAACGCTTCACGTTTCGCAGCCTTCAATTAGTAAAGCAATCAAAAATTTAGAAGGAGAACTAGGAGTGCCGTTATTTTACCGTTCTTCCAAGCAGCTTGAATTAACCGACGCAGGAAAAGCAGTATTAATGAATGCAAAAAAAGTATTAGAGGCATTCAAAAACCTGACCCTGGAATTAACTGATCTGATGGAGCTAAAAAGCGGTGAAATACGAATTGGCATTCCTCCAATTGTTGGCGCAGCTTTCTTTTCAAAGCTAATCAGCCAATACAAAGAGAAATACCCCCTCGTAAAAATAACTCTGACGGAAGTAGGGACCAAAAAAATAAAGAAGGGTGTCGAGGAAGGATCACTGGATATCGGACTAATCTGCACACTGCCTGCTCAAGGCAGCAGTTTTGAAATCATAAATGTCATAAAGGATCCGCTCATGTTAATTGTTCATCGTGACCATGCTTTAGCATCAAAAAAAGAAGTTCATTTTTCCGAATTGAAAAATGAACCTTTTATTTTGTATCGAAAAGACTTCACACTTTATGACTTAATTATTGAAGAATGCTCGAAAAACAACTTCCAGCCCAATATTGTATGTGAAAGCTCTCAGAAGGACTTTTTGCTGGGAATGGTCGAGGGGAAAATGGGAATAGCACTTTTGCCCAGCAAGATTTGCGAGAATATTAACAATAAGGAAATTTCAGTACTTCCCTTCCAAAAATCAGCAGTTGACCTCGAACTGGGGCTTATCTGGAAAAAAGATAAATACCTAAGCTTTGCTGTACGGGAATTCATCTCTACATCTCAACAGTATCTGGTTATCTGAAATTGATAAATATTGAAGGAGAAATGATGGATTCAGTTCAATAATTCCCCTACAATAAAGTGCCCGTACAGCAAGAAGCATGTCCGGGCACTTCCTTTAAGATAGCCAAAATAATTCCTATGTAAAAAAAAGCGTGAATCCCTTACAATAAAGGATTCACGCTTTCAAAAAATTATGATTCCTACTGGGTTCGAACCAGCGACCTCTACCCTGTCAAGGTAGCGCTCTCCCAGCTGAGCTAAGGAATCGTTATTCTGTTTGTCCCAAATTAACGAGGACATTTATTAATATATTATGGAATGATTCTAATGTCAATATAATTTCCCTAATCAGACTTATCGATCCAATGATCATTTCGCATTAAGCTGGTTTACGGCTTTAATTCATTTTAGTCGATTAAAACCGCACTAAACTTTTTCGTTTTGAAAAAGGCCGCGTCCGATGAAATTCGCCGTCACTGGCTGCTTTCCAATCTCCCTTGCCCATACTGAAATTTGCCCAATGTGGTGAATTTCATGTGCAAGGGTATGTCTCATAATCTCACCCCAGGTGAAGGTAACCGTGCTGTCATCTGATTGTGGAAGCTGTAAGATTCGGTTTTCCATCTCATCATTCCAGGCAAGAACGAACACTTTTACCTCAGCATTAAATTTGGCATCCAATTCCTTCACTTTATCCAAGGAATTATAA
>NZ_JBAVFI010000140.1:0-3147 GCF_049588175.1 Mesobacillus sp. | reverse complement strand
TCGATACAAGAGAAAGTTGTGGCATTTCCTCGAAAAATGTCAAATATTCTGCTTGGTAAATTTTTGCTCAAAAAGGCTTCTGTATTTTTATTCCAAGACTGACCTCTGACCTCATACATGATATACGTATGTACCTGGCCGTTTATGTCGGTAGAAATAATTTTAATTTTTTCATGAAGCCGTGAAGACTTTAATACAGCAACGATTTCTCCATGGTTAGAATCATTGCTGACAGTCCATGTCCAATTTGGAAGCTTAGCCTTCAAATCATCGACAAGACCTTCTACATCTTCTTGATCATTTACATTTTCCAATGTTTCCCTTGCATATAAAGACCACCCAGTGATCAAAATATTTTCGTTCTGCAAAACTGAGGCCAGAGTCTGGATCTCATGTTCAGCATCAGCTACAGTCGTTTTATTCCCAGCTTGAAGCACAATAAAACCAATAATGCCAAAAATTGATAAAATAAACGAAATTTTCTTCATGTCCATCTCACTCTCCCCTTATTACCATTGTTACCAGGAGAGCAAATCACATACTTGGGAATTCTCGTCACTTTCTGACACAATTTTTCGGGTCAACTTTGCCGGGTGTACGCTCTTTGTGAAAAAACAAACATGTACATACGAATAAAACTGCAACAAATTGAATTTTACTCAATATTTGTCAATTTGAAAACATGTATGAAGACCTAATTTTTTACCAATTGAAAGATCATCGGCAGCTGTTGTGACCATTGGAGGTAATCAAGGAAAAAATTACTGACAGTGGAACCCAGCGCGATTGATGCCAAAATATATAAAACCCGGGCTTGAAGAACATGATTAGCCCTGAGCAGCTTTTCAAATTGAAGCGCCTGAAGTGCCCACCAGGCAAGCCCGATGAATGCTAAATGGGCTATAATGCTGGTCAATGCAAATGGACCAATACCTGAAATCATTTCTCTTCCCCCTTTTACCTTTCTA
Source organism: Mesobacillus sp. (assembly GCF_049588175.1). Classification (GTDB taxonomy): domain Bacteria; phylum Bacillota; class Bacilli; order Bacillales; family Cytobacillaceae; genus Mesobacillus. The sequence continues at coordinate 2,179 of NZ_JBAVFI010000140.1, read as the reverse complement.
TTTTAACATAAGGCCTATGCATACCTGTAATTAGACGGCACACGCGAATGAAAGTTACATTTTAAGCAAAAAGACTTCATATATCATGTTAGCAAAATGCAAAAAAGCTGGCCTGCGCGTATTCGCAAGCCAGCTCCTTCATTATTTTACCCCTTAGCCGTGTAGAATGGCCCCCATGATGAATCAGATTTTCCCCAAAATCCGGTTCAAAAAAGTTTCGAATTAGACACTTTCAAGATCAAATAGTCTTACCTCATAAAATCAACAAACTGGTTGAAATTCGCATGCAGGAAGTCCAATGCTAGATTTGGCATTACTCCGAACAGGATTGTTGCAGCAGCCGTAATGATGACTACTGCTGTAATTCCTGCCGGCATTTCGATTTTAGCGTCGTCAGCTGCCGGGCGGAAGAACATCTGCGTCATAATTCCAAAGTAATAGAAATACGATACAACTGTTGTGGCGATCATAATCGATACAAGGACATAATGCGCCTCATCGACCATCAATGCGCCCAAGAAGATATTAAGTTTACCGATAAAGCCTGCAGTACCTGGGATTCCTGCGAGTGACAGAATGAAGATTCCCATTGTGACCGCAAGCAGCGGCGCGCGGCGGTAAAGGCCCGCGAAGTGGCTGATATCCTCCGAGCCCGTCTTGGCTGTAATCAGCTGGATAATCGCAAATGCGCCAAGGTTCATTAATACGTAAGCAAGCAGGTAGAACCAGATCGCATCAAATGTAACGAAGGACATTGCGGTTAATGCGACGAGGATATAACCTGCATGCGCAATGCTTGAGTAAGCAAATAGACGTTTAATATTGCGCTGTCTTAACGCCACCACGTTACCGATAATCATCGTTGCTCCCGCAAGGAAAGCAATATAGTCCTGGAGTGCGAACAACAGCGGAATTGGCTGCTCTCCTGCTTCTCCTGGCACCGGAACATATCCGAACACAGATAACAGAATTCGAAGGATGATCACAAATCCAGCTGTTTTTGAAACAACACTCAAGAACGCAGTCACTGGAGTTGGAGCTCCCTGGTAGACGTCCGGCGCCCACATATGGAACGGCGCAGATGCTAGCTTGAATGAAAGTCCAACGAAAATCATGAAGAATGCCAGTCCAAGAAGGTAGATGTGCTGACCATCAGAGATGCCTCCGAAGACAGTGGCAATTCCTTTTAAATTTGTTGTTCCAGCTAAGCCGTACACATAGCTCATACCGAACAAAGTGATTGCAGTTGAAATACCGCCGTTAAGGACATATTTCATCGCCGATTCGTTAGACTGCAGGTTTCGCTTGCGCATACCCGCCAATATATAAGAAGGAATCGAAAGCAACTCAAGTCCAACAAACAAAGTAATCAAGTCGCCGCTTGACGCCATCATCATTGCACCAAGCAATGCAGCGAGGAACAGGTAGAAAAATTCTCCTTTATAATCCTCGAGGCCTTCATTGTGCGGAAAATCAATAGCCAAAAGCATGACGAGCGCCGAACCAACAAGCAGGATCAGCTTAAAGGCAATCGCAAACGAATCGAGTCTGAAGGTATCAAACAAGATTGACGTTGTTTCACTGCCGATTAACATCACCAATGAAATAATTGCTGCGAGAATACCGATAAAACCAATCCAGCCAAGCACTTTGCGGTCAACGTGCTTTGGCATGAATAAATCAAGAACTGACAGGGCTGTTGCTACTCCCAGGATGATGAATTCAGGAGTCATCGTTCCCCAATCAAATGATAGAAGCGTATCTAGATCCATCGTTCATCACCCCCCTATTCCCATCAAGATAGTTTCTAAAGTTGCCTGAAGCGGTTCACTCAGAACGTTAGGATATACTCCAATCAGGACGATTAAGCCCACAAGCACTAAGATCGGTGCCCATTCAAACGTGCGAACATCTGAAATACCGACAAATTCGCGTTCTGCTTTGCCATACGTGATGGCAAGCACGGCGCGCAGCAGGTAAACGGCCGTCATGATGATGCCTAGAGTACCAACCGCTGCAATGATCGGCATTTCCTTGAATAGGCCGAAGAACGCCATGAATTCGCTGACGAAACCGGACATCCCTGGCAAGCCAAGAGACGCCATTGCACCAGCAAGTAAGAAGCCAGATGCGATCGGCATTCCTTTTGCAAGGCCGCCGAGATTTGCAAGTGTAGTAG
>NZ_JBAVFI010000139.1:0-4171 GCF_049588175.1 Mesobacillus sp. | reverse complement strand
AGAACGCACAGAGCGAGAAGTCCCCTTCCCAGCTTTTTATCGAAAAATTTGAAGGAACATATGTGAAGGTTGTGCTCGCGGTCGTTGTGCTAATGATGTTTGTTCCCCACTTCCTGCTGGGATGGAGTTGGACGGAAACCTTCTATAGAGCCATGATTTTGCTGGTCGTAGCATCGCCATGCGCACTTGTTGCTTCGATCATGCCGGCAACTTTATCCGCAATTTCAAATGGTGCCAAGCACGGAATCTTATTTAAAGGCGGCGTCCATTTGGAAAACCTGAGCCATTTAAAGGCGATTGCTTTTGATAAAACTGGCACGCTGACTAAGGGTAAGCCTGAAGTAACCGACTTGATCGTCGCCGCTGGTCTTGACCGCGATGACGTCCTGTTAAAAGCTGCTTCAATCGAGAGCCACTCCAATCATCCGCTTGCGAATGCGATTGTTAAGTATGCTAAGGTTGAGCTTGGAAAAGAGCTTGTACATCCAGAGAGCATTGAAGATGTATCAGGATGGGGTGTAAAAGCCCATTATGAAAACGAGGACTGGAAAATAGGAAAAGCGGATTTTGTTGGCCAATCAGCTGCTGAGGAATTTGCCGGCGGCGCTGCACTAGAACTTGCGGGTGAAGGTAAAACGATTGTATTCATTGAACGGAACGGTGAGCTTGCAGGTTTGATGGCCTTAAAGGATATCGTCCGCGAAGAAACAAAACATGCCATCGACCTGTTAAAATCAGAAGGAATTTTTACTGTCATGCTTACTGGGGACAGCAGGAACACCGCAAAAGCAATAGCCGCTGAGAGCCATGTGGATGAGCATATCGCAGAATGTCTGCCTGAAACAAAAGTAGATGAATTGAAGAAGCTGAAAGAACGGTTTGGCAATGTGGCGATGGTTGGCGACGGCATCAATGATGCTCCTGCCCTCGCAACCGCTAATGTCGGAATCGCGATGGGTGAAGGTTCAGATGTCGCCCTCGAAACTGCAGATGTCGTCTTGATGAAAAACGACCTGCCAAAAATTGCCGAAGCCATCAATCTTTCCCGCCGTATGAACAGAATCGTCAAACAGAACGTCGTTTTCTCAATTCTTGTCATCATGGTGCTGATCGCATCAAACTTTCTGCAGTTTCTCGACTTGCCATATGGTGTAATTGGCCATGAAGGCAGCACAATTCTGGTTATCTTAAACAGCTTACGTTTGTTGAAATAAAAAAACTCCCGCTCGGCCAATATGTGCCGGCGGGAATTTTTTTTTAGTGATATCCATTTGATCCATTCGCAGAGCCTGATGTTTTTTGCTTAGGATTGCTTTTGTTGCCTTTTTGTTTTGTGCCGCCGTCTTTTTTCGTTTTCTTGGTCATCCTGAAATCCCCCTTGATATAAGTGAGGTAATTGCCTCCCTTATATCTTCCGCAAAAACCGGACTCGTTACCGCGGAAATATAAGGATATCCGAATTGGGAATCAGGAGAACTTGTCTTGCCCATCATCCATTTCTGTCCTAATCAGCACCCAGCCTTCTTCTCACTGAAATAAGCATTGATTTCTCCGCCAATGATAATGATATAAGCAGAAAAATAAAGCCAGAGCATCAAGACGATGATGGCGCCAATGCTGCCATAAGTGGCAGTGTAGGACGCAATATTGCTTACGTAGAAAGAGAAGCCGATTGAAACAAGCACCCAGCCTGCTGTCGCAAAGACTGATCCAGGCAGTCCACTGATGCAGGTTAGCTTTTTGTTAGGTGCAATCCAATACAAGCCAAGAAAAACGATAAAAAGAATCAGGATACTGATCAGCCAGCGAAGCATATTCCATACATGGATAAACTCTTCCCTTAAGCCAAAATTAGCAAAGAGCCAAATGCCGATTTCTTTTCCAAACACAGGAAGAATCAAAGCGACAAGAAAAACAAAGATCATTGCAAAGGTTAATATGACGGCCATCAATCGGCTTACGATGAACGATCTGGTTTCTTTTACTCTGTATGCTCTGTTAAAGGCTGTTACAATGGCATTTATTCCATTAGAGGCAGTCCATATGGTGGCAATCAAACCAAAAGACAATAGCTTGCCGTCCTTTTGCATAATATCTTCAAGACTGTTCCTGATTAAATCCATTGTATCGCCAGGTGCATAATCGTCAAAAAAAGCTAGTATATCAACCTCTGTAATCGGCAGGTACGGTACCAGCGTCACTAGGAAGATCAATAACGGAAATAAGGAAAGCAACAAGAAGTATGCAAGCTGGGCAGCAAGTGCCGGAACATCATCCTCCTGAATCCTGTGCCACATTTGCCTGAAAAACGATAAATCAACCATTGATTCACCTCATCATATGCTTTCCTTCATCTAAATAAGGGCTTGTTTAAAGTTCATTTTCATCTATATGCGTTCTGTTTTGGTCAGATGCCGCAATTTTCCTCAACGTTTCCTTTGTCCCTTTTACAAGCTCAGTTACCTGTGGCGGAACATCTCTGATTTCCTCTACTTTTTCTGTAATAAAAGCAACGTCCTCTGTTACTTGTTCCACTGTTGACCGGACTTTATTCGCTACATCCTTGATCTCTTCAAATAATTCAGTTGGGTTTTTCACTGCGTAAGCTACACCGCTTGATACTTTGCTGAAATCTTCTTTAACCGCGTCGCGGGTCGATTTTTCCAAAAGGCTTACAGCCCCTCCTGCTAACGCTCCTAAAACCATACCCATCCAAAATCTCCTCGAACTCATATCCTTCTCCTCCTATATATGTTTGTCCCGATGCAGACATTCAGTCTTGCCTGCTTCCTATCTAACATTTTCCACGATAGCCATTGATTCATGCAAGTCTAGACGACTTTTTTTATCAGATTCGGTTTGATAATGAATTTAAACTGGATCCATTGGAACCAGAATAAGGGGAAAAAGGTATTACGCTAAGAGCTATAAATATTATCCGGCCCTTCATGGAGCCGGATTTGTAATTGACTTTTCATAGTGAACATGGAAAGATGATTGTACAACCCCTGAAAGGATGAACGGAGTGGACTTAACTAAAAATTCACCTGAAAACGTTGAATTCATGATTGAAAAAATTAAAGAAAAGCTTAATGTCATGAACATAGGCGCCATCAAATCCTCACATTTTGACGGCGAAATGTATGAAGAACTGGTAGAACTTTACGAAATGATCATGAAGAAGAACAATTTCAGCCCGAACGAATTGCAGGCAATCGCCGAAGAGCTGGGCAATTTGAGAAAGCAATAATGGATGACAGGCGCCAAATAAGGTGCCTGTTTTTATGTGGAATGAAAAACATCTCAGAAAATGTCTAAACTTTTTAGTTTCCACTATGCATATATTGTTATAAGATAGATTTATTACTTTTTAAGGGAGTGAAGACCGTGAATAAGCTTAGAACTTCAGCCCTGAGCCTGCTCCTTCTGTTTACTTTCTTACTCACTCACGGAACGCTTCCTGCTGAAAAAGTTAATGCATTTGGCACAAAAACAAAAGCAGTCCTCCTAGTGGATAAGGCTTCTGAAGACCTACCCGATCCAACTACAAGTGATAAAAAAACCTTCACCATTTTCTATACAATTGTTGCTCTCCTATTTATCCAGCCTTCTATCAGCAGACGGATTCCTGCAAATGCCTTTACCGCCCTTTTCGCCTTTCTGACGGCTGTGTTTTTCCAATCTAATTATGTGATCAAGCCTCTGAGATTTTAAGCATTTTTAAAATCAAAGGAGGAATGAATCATGTGGTTTCGTTTTCTGATGATCGGCTTCTTTTCACTGACGGCATCAAGCTTTTTGCTTTACCAGGGAATAGAGTTTTATCATGCGTTTATCGATTTTTTTAAGCAAAGTAAATAAAATGAATGTAAAAGAGGGTGTCCCAAAAGTATCTTGGGACACCCTTTTATTATAACTGATAAGGGTCAGTTGCTTTTTTGCGGAAGAATGATGAAAAAGCCCAACTGCCAGCTATTTCATCATTCTTCTAGGTGTGTTGAGTGAGGGTATTATAACAACCCTACTATTGATTTCCGCTCCAGGTTTAAAAAGAGCCTACAAAAAAAGTTCCCCTCAACTCGAGGGGAACTTGATCAATCAATTAGTTTTCATTCCGTTCAACAGCATGGCCGCCGAATTCGTTTCTTAATGCGGCAACTACTTTTCCTGT
>NZ_JBAVFI010000138.1:0-9355 GCF_049588175.1 Mesobacillus sp. | reverse complement strand
GTACTACATCATCAAATAATCGGCCACGGTAATCCGAAAGCTCCAGTTCCTCTTTCCCGGAACTGATATAAAGATCTATTTCATTGCCTTCCTTGATCATTTTACCAGCTTTTGGATTAGTCTTTATGATTAGACCTTCCTCTACCTCTTCATCACTGATTTCCTTCTGTTCCCCAATGGTAAAGCCTGCAGTCATCAATTCTGCGACTGCCTCTTCAAGTTCCATTCCGCTAACTTCGGGAACTTCAACTTCTTTTGGCCCGAACAAATCAGGCCCCATTGTCACTGCTACAATTCCTGCACCAGCAATCAGCAAAAACAATAGAGTTAAGATGATCGGCCATTTTTTGCTTTTCTTTTTATCTGGCTTTGGCTGGTTCGTTTTGTCGGTTGGAACAGGCTGTTCCTTCCTGACAATCGTTTCATCCATGTTCTGGAACGGTCGTTCGTTCGTTATAATAGGTATCGCCTTTGTTGCCTCATCATCAACTGGAATGAAAAATCTCCCTTCATTAAGGCGACTGGCATCAAGTGCTGTTCGCAAATCATCTTCCATTTCATCTACATTGTCATATCTATGGAAGGGATCCTTAGCCGTAGCCTTCAAAACGATATTTTCCACACTTTGTGGAATTTGCGGGTTCCAACGCTTTAAAGAAGGAGTTTCAGACTGCAAATGTTTCAGAGCGATTGAGACAGCTGACTCTCCAGAGAATGGCAGCCTGCCTGTAAGCAACTCAAACATGACGATCCCGATCGAATAAATATCCGACTTTTTATTCGCCATCCCACCTCTTGCCTGTTCAGGGGAAAGATAATGAACAGATCCGAGCACCGAATTTGTCTGGGTAATACTAGTGGCACTCAAGGCCATCGCAATACCAAAGTCCGTGATTTTCACTGTTCCATTACTGTCAACCAATATATTGTGCGGCTTAATGTCACGATGGACGATATGGTTATTATGGGCATGTGAAATCGCTGAAGTCAGCTGCTTCATAATATCCAGTGCATCCTGAACCGGGACCGGAGCATGCTGCTGTATGTATTGTTTAAGCGTCTGCCCGTCAACATATTCCATTACAATATAGTATAGCCCGTCCTCTTCTCCCACATCATAAATACTAACAATGTTTGGATGAGCAAGACTGGTAGCCGATTGAGCTTCCCTGTGGAATCTGCGGATAAATTCTTCATCATTGGCAAAATCCAGACGCAGCATTTTAACAGCAACATCTCTGTCAAGAATCATGTCGTGGGCTAGATAGACATTCGCCATACCGCCGCCGCCAATCATATCCAATATTTTATAGCGTCCGCTGATTCTTTTTCCGATAATCATTTTCTTCACCTGCCCTCGTTGAATTCCTGATATTCGACGATAGCAAGAGTGATATTATCTTCGCCGCCGTATTGGTTGGCCCTTTTGATAAATTCTGCTGCCTTCTCTTCTAGAGGCAATTCATTCATTATGACACCTTGCATTTCCTCAAGGCCTACTTTATTAGATAGACCGTCTGAACATAGCAGTAATGCATCGCCTTCTTCAAAGGTAATCGTTTTTAAATCCATTTCTACGGATTCCTCAGTACCTAGTGCTCTTAACAGCACATTTTTCCGCGGATGATGTTCAGCGTCTTCCTTTGTGATTTGGCCTGAACGTACAAGCTCGTTGACGAGTGAATGATCCTCAGTCAATTGCTTGAAACCCGACTCATTCAATAAATAGCAGCGGCTGTCACCGATATTCACGACTGTAGCAAAAATATTTGTGCAGATGGCACCGACTACAGTCGTCCCCATGCCTTCGCACTCTGTATTATTTAAAGAATGCTGGAATAATTGCTTATTAACTTCTAACACCGCTTCTTTGAGCCATTTTTCTGCTTCTTCTGCTGTATGTATCTTAGATGATTGTTCCCAAAGGCCTTTTAAATGTTTGATTGTCATATCACTGGCAACATCTCCTGCACGGTGGCCGCCCATGCCATCTGCTACGATGGCAAGGCGCTGCCCGTCAGGATTGATAAAGATGCCGCCGTTGTCTTCATTATGCAGGCGAACTTTTCCCCTGTCCGTCATGAAAACAGCCTTCATCTTTTCACCTCGTCTCTTCTTTTCTTTCCTTCGCTCGAAGTTGTCCGCATGCCGCTTCAATGTCATGCCCTTGTTCTCTTCTAATTGTAACATTCACACCCCTGTCACGGAGCGTGCGTTCAAATGTAAAGATCTGGCTTTTTGGAGTCCTTACGTAATCTCGCTCAGGAACATAATTTACGGGAATCAAATTGATATGGCACTTAAGACCCTTTACCAGGTTTGCCAGCTCTTCGGCATGCTCTACCTGATCATTGACACCGCCAAATAATCCATACTCAAAGCTGATCCTTCTGCCCGTTTTATTTACGTAATAACGGACCGCATCCATTAGATCAGGAAGCTTGTACGCACGGTTGATTGGCATTAGCCTGCTTCTAAGCTCCGAATTCGGCGCATGCAGGGAGATCGCAAAATTGATCTGCATATTTTCATCCGCGAATTGATAAATCTTCGGGATGATGCCGCTTGTTGATACAGTGATATGGCGTGCACCAATATTCAGGCCTTTTTCATGGTTGACGATCTTCAAGAAAGAAAGCATATGGTCATAGTTGTCAAACGGCTCGCCGATTCCCATGATTACAATTGAACTTACTCTTTCATCTGTTTGGTCTAATGCCTGTTGTACTTTTACGACCTGAGCAACGATTTCTCCTGCTTCCAGGTTTCTTTTTAATCCGCCAAGCGTAGATGCACAGAATGTACAGCCGATTCGGCAGCCAACCTGTGTCGTGACACAGACAGAATTTCCATATTCATGCCTCATCAGCACTGTTTCAATTGAAACACCATCATGCAGCTCAAAAAGGAACTTAATTGTACCATCAGAAGATGTCTGCTGGATAATTGTATTCATGGTGGTCAGCACAAAATGCTGGGTAAGCTTGTCCCTTAATTCCTTCGAAAGGTTCGACATGTCCTCGAAGGAGGCAGCTCTTTTTTTATAGAGCCAGTCAAAGATCTGCTCAGCCCTAAATGGTTTTTCGTCTTGCTCCTTCAGCCAATTTTTCAGCTCTTCTAGCTGAAGGGAATAAATGGACTGTTTCCCTGTATCTTCTGTTGCAGCATTTCTCGTTGAATTTTCCTGTTCCATGTTATTCTACCTTCTTTCTTAAACAAGCAATATAAAATCCATCAGAGCCAAAATCCTGCGGAAGAATCTGAACTTCAAAGCCATTGATCAATGGTTTGATTGCTTCCGGCATTCTTTTCGCAAATTCAAGATCTGTTTCAAATTCATGATGCTCAAACAAAAATTCATTAATGACTTCTTGATTCTCTTCTTTGTCAACAGTACAAGTGCTATATACAAGTGCGCCTCCCGCTTTAAGCAGCGGAGCTACTGATTCTAGCAATGAAAGCTGAATTGACTGAAGCTGAGTTAAATCATTTTCTTTTTTCGTATACTTCATATCGGGTTTCCGTCTCATTACACCGAGTCCAGAACATGGAGCATCAAGCAGAATCCGGTCAACAGATTCTTTTTCAAAATGCTCTGCAGCCTGCCTGCTGTCCATTTTCTGAGCTTCGATGTTTTCTAATCCAAGACGCTCCGCATTCTTTACAATCAGTTTAACTTTATGCTCATGAAGATCTAGAGAGATTACTTTCCCACTGTTGCCAAGCTTTTCAGCAATGTGTGACGATTTTCCCCCAGGAGCCGCGCAAGCATCTAGGATTACTTCCTCTTCTTCGATACCAAGAGCATACGCAACCAGCATTGAACTTTCATCCTGAATAGTCAATAATCCATATTTAAAGGCTTTTGAGGATGCGAGGTTCCCGCGCAGACATTTGATTGCTTCTGGTAAGATCGGACTTGGTTCAACTTCAAAGCCTTCGTCCTCGAGCAGGTTAAGGCATTCTTCACGCGATATTCTTGTTAAATTGACTCTTGCCGTTTGCAGCGGGGCAGTCAGGTTCACTTCACACATTTCACGAGTTCTTTCAGTTCCGAATTGGCTGATCCATCTCTTGACGAGCCATAATGGGTGGCTTGTTTCAATTGAAATTCTTTCTGCAGGGTCGGCGATACGATCCAAGCTCGGCAGCCCTTTTCTCTGGATGCTGCGGAGAACCCCATTTACAAGGCTGGCTATGCCTTTATGGCCGCGGCGCTTAGCAATCTCTACTGCTTCGAATATCGCAGCTCTATCTGGAATTTTATCTAAATACACCATCTGGTAAACCGTCATGCGAAGCAGATTGATGACCCAGCTTTGCAGCTTCTTATTCTCCTCAATAAAAGGTTTAAGGTAATAATCGAGTGTCATTTTCCGCTGGAGTGTGCCATAGACCAACTCAGTCAGTAAACCAATATCGATAGGATTGATTTCATTTTTTTCAATTGCGCTGTTCAGCAGCAAATTGCTGTATGCCTGGTTCTTTTCGACCGACTCCAATAATTGGACTGCAGCGTCCCTTACATTTTTCTTTTTACTCATCTTGATCTCCTAACTTAATTCCAGGCTCGAAGTTCGAACCTGCACCAAGCAAAAACTGCCTTGCATCCATTTTCTTCTTGCCCGCAGGCTGCAGCTCAGTTATTTTTATTCCAGTTCCATTACCAGCAGCAACAATGAAACCATCCTCTTCAAGTTTAACAATCGTTCCAGGCTCTTGGCTTACTGAATAAGCAGCTTTCTCCGAGCCCCATATTTTCAGTACTGAACCATTCAGTGTCGTATAGGCAACTGGCCAGGGATTCATGCCGCGGATATGGTTATATATTTGTTCTCCCGGCTTCGTCCAGTCAATTTTCTCCTGTTCACGTTTGATGTTCCAGGCAAATGTTGCCTCTTCATCGTTTTGAGGGACAGGTGTAAGCTCACCTTTTAACAGCTTTGGTATAGTTTCTGATAAAAGGTCCGCACCTGAAGCACTCATTTTATCATGAAGCGTTCCAACCGTATCTGTATCAGTTACCGGTACTTCAATTTGCGTCAGGATATCTCCCGCATCCAGTTTTTCAACCATATACATGATCGATATACCTGTTTTTTCTTTGCCCTGGATGATCGCATAATGAATCGGCGCACCGCCGCGAAGTTCAGGGAGAAGCGAAGCGTGAACATTTATGCATCCGTACTTAGGCGCATCCAGCAGCTGTTTTGGCAAAATCTGTCCAAAGGCTGCTGTAACGATTAAATCAGGCTCCAATTCAAGAATTTTATCCAGTTCTCCCTGTTGGCGAATTTTTTCCGGCTGGTAAACAGGGATGTCATGCTTCAACGCTTCTGACTTAACCGGAGGCGGTGTAAGCAATCGTTTCCTGCCCACTGGACGGTCAGGCTGGGTAACTACGGCGATAACATTATATCCGTCATCGATTAGTCTTCTTAAAACAGGAACGGAAAAATCCGGAGTTCCCATAAAAACTATTTTTGTCATTCCTGGTTCAGCTCCTCTAATTCGGCTTCTTCCATATACCTAGTAACCTTTGAGGTAAATAACACTCCATGCAAATGGTCGATTTCATGCAGGATTGCCCTGGCAAGAAATGCTTCCGCTTCTATTTCAAAGCTTTTACCTTTACGGTTTTGTGCTTTGACTTTAACATAATTTGGCCGTGTGACCTCACCGTATAAACCAGGAAAGCTTAAACAGCCTTCAGGCCCAGTCTGTTCACCGCCAGTTTCAATGATTTCTGGATTGATCAGTTCAATCGTTCCATGCGCATCTTCAATATCAACGATGGCAATTTGTTTATTTATATCAATTTGAGGAGCAGCCAGGCCAACACCATCAAATTCAATCATTGTATCATACATATCATCCAGCAGCTTTGCGAGCTTTTTATCAAAAACTGTAACCAATTCGCATTCCTGCTCCAAAATATCTGCCGGGTAGTTAACTATTTTTCGTACTGCCAAAATAAATCCTCCAATAAATCCATTAAATATATTTTTCGTTTAACTATTAGTTTGTTCAAGAGCCTTTTACCGTAAACTCCATGTTTTTCAGCAAGTGTAAAAACAGATTAATCTGGTCATCAAAATCTTTTACATCAAGATATAAGGGTTCAGATCAACGGAAATTTGCAGTCCTTCTTTCCCCATCTCCTGCTGATAATGATCTAGAATGGCCTTTAGAGCATTATTCAGTTCTGGTTCCTTTTTGTATTTTATCAAACATTGATAACGATATCTATCGTTGATACGGGGAATGGGGGATGCAACTGGCCCCAGGACGACTGCTTCCTTCGAAAGCCTGGACGATATAAATTTGGCGACCTTTTCGGTGACCGACACTACCTTCATTAATTCTCCGTGGCTGACTGTAACTAGTGAAATAAAATAAAAAGGCGGATACTGATGTACTTTCCTGACCATCATTTCCTGCTGGTAAAACAGGTCGTAATCCTGGGTACCAGCAAGCTCAACACTATAGTGTTCCGGTGTATATGTCTGAATGACAACTTCACCGGGAAGCTGATGTCTGCCTGCCCTCCCGCTCACCTGGGTAAGCAGCTGAAATGTTTTTTCTGACGAGCGAAAGTCTGGCAAATGCAGCATTGTATCAGCAGAAAGAACACCAACTAGCGTAATATTAGGAAAATCAAGCCCTTTTGCGATCATTTGAGTGCCAAGCAAAATATCCGCCTGGCCTTCCTGAAAAGCAGTCAAAAGCCTCTCATGAGAGCCCTTCCTTCCAGTTGTATCCACGTCCATGCGGATGACCCGCGCTTCTGGCAGGAGCTTATTGAGTTCTTCTTCCACCTTTTGCGTTCCCGTGCCAAAATAGCGGATATGCTCGCTATTGCATTCAGGGCATATGGTTGGAACCCTGTCTTCATGACCGCAATAGTGGCATTTCATCTGTTCATTATACCTGTGATAGGTCAGCGTGATGTCACAATGAGGACAGTTCATTACATAGCCACAGTCTCGGCACATGACAAATGATGAGTGGCCTCGCTTATTTAAAAACAGGACAGTCTGTTCTTTTTTCTCAATACGGTCCTTTAATTTTTCAAACAGCTTTACAGAAAACATTGACCGGTTGCCTGTGCGGAGCTCCTCTCTCATGTCGACTATTTCGACAGTTGGAAGAGCCTGGTTGTTCATCCTCTTTGGAAGGGACAGCAATGTGTACCTCCCCTTCTGCGCGCGCGCGAATGATTCAAGTGATGGGGTTGCGCTGCCAAGGACCACCGGGCAGTTATACGTTTTAGCTCTCTGGATTGCAACATCTCTTGCATGATATCGAGGATTTTCTTCCTGTTTGTAGCTTGTTTCATGCTCCTCATCAATAATGATGATTCCCAGGTTTTCAAACGGAGCAAAGATCGCTGACCTGGCCCCTACTACAACCTTTACTTCTTTGCGCTGAATCTTCCGCCACTCATCATATTTTTCTCCGGCCGATAGGCCGCTGTGCATGACCGCAACATAATCCCCAAACCGCTCTTTGAAGCGAGTGACCATCTGTGGTGTAAGCGCAATTTCCGGTACAAGAACAATCGCTTCTTTTCCGTTGTTCAATACCTCCTGAATGGATTGAAGGTATATTTCCGTCTTTCCGCTCCCTGTCACTCCATATAAAAGGAATACCTCATGCTGTTCATTCTCGATCGAAGAAAGAATAGGACTAATTGCTTTTTCCTGTTCCACCGTCAGCGTCAACGCGGTTTTCCGGGCAAATTCTCGTTCTGCGTATGGATCTCTGTAAACCTCTAATTCTTCTACCTTTAAAACGCCTTTTTTCACTAGCGAATTAACGGATGCCTGTGAAATCCCAAGTGTTGTAAGGATGAGTCTTTGTTCCACCGGTTCAGGATGTTCAAGAAAGAAATCTATAATTGCTTGCTGCCCCGATGCCTGTGCCGAAAGGCTGCCCCTGATTTCTTTCAGTTGCTCAGGCTCTGCAGCCGGGGAGACGTGCTTGAGGAGCTTTTTGCGTACCCTGTCCTTTACTTGATAGATGACTTCAATCCTGCCTTCAGAGGCTTCCTTATGAAGCTGCTGAACAAGCCCTTGTGAGACAGCGTCATCCCATTTTATTTCACGGCTTTCCATAAAAAGATCCTTAAGCTTTTTGTGGACCTCAGCAAGATCAGCACCTCTTGCGAGTACAATTTTTTTCTCGTACTTCGCCTTCAGAGCAGCCGGGAGCATTGCCTGATAGGAGGAAATCTTATAGCTTAATGTATGCTCCGTTAACCATTCTCCCAGTTCTAGCAATTCTTCATTTAGTACAGGATTCAAATCAAGCGGCTCTGCAATTTCACGTAATTTTGAAAAACTGGATTCATTTTTAAGCTCTGTGACAAAACCCTGGATTTTCCGAGGCCCAAATGGGACAATCACCCTTATTCCAGGCTTAATGACATCTTTGAATTTATCTGGAATTTTATAGTCAAAGGTTTTGTCTGTCTGCTTTGCGGGCACATCGACAATAACACTAGCTATATTCATAGGCGTTCTTCCTTTGATATCAGTTGAATGACCTCTAAAAGGAGGTTTCTGGCAACCTCGGTTTTTGCCATTAACGGTAATTTGACATTGGTTCCATTTTTATTGTAGATCGTGACAATATTCGTATCAGTGCCGAATCCCGCTCCCGCTTGTTTCACATCGTTCGCGACAATCATATCAGCATTTTTCTTCACCAGCTTGCCTTTTGCGTGTTCTTCTACATTCGTGGTTTCGGCTGCAAATCCAATGATTAATTGAGTAGTCTTCCTTTTGCCTAACTCGAAAAGGATGTCCTTTGTACGTTCAAGCTCAAGGAACTCCTCGCCTTCCTTCTTTTTCATTTTTTCTTCATACACATATTTAGGACGGTAATCTGCTACCGCAGCTGTTCCAATGATGACATCAGCATGTTCGAAATGATCCATTGCTGCCAGGTACATTTCCTCAGCACTTTCTACCGAAACGAGCTCTACTCCTTTTGGTGCTTCCAGGTGGACTGGACCGGAAATAAGAACGACCCGCGCCCCCATCTTTTTTGCTTCCGACGCAATCGCATAGCCCATCTTACCGGTTGAATGATTGGTGAGAAATCGCACCGGATCAATTTTCTCCCGGGTAGGACCTGCTGTAATTAGAACCGTCTTGCCCGCAAGCTCCGCGGTTTCCCTATTAAAAAACTTGACAGCAAGATCAACAATCTTTTCAGGTTCCTCAAGCCGTCCCTTGCCTGTGTAGCCGCAGGCCAAATATCCTTCAGCTGGTTCAATAAAATCACAGCCAAAGCTCCTTAATGTCTCCATATTTTTTCTCACTGCAGGATGATTGTACATATGTACGTT
>NZ_JBAVFI010000137.1:0-4660 GCF_049588175.1 Mesobacillus sp. | reverse complement strand
GTAAATGATGGTCTGAATGCAGCCTCAGATAGATTAGAAGAAATAAAGAAACACGATATCCTTGCATCAATTGGGGAGGAGGAAGAGGATCTTGGCTAAAATGAATATACCGCCTGTACCGGAAGGGGCGACCTGGACGGAAGACCAGTGGAAGGCAATCATGGCATCAGGGCAGGATATCCTGGTC
Organism: Mesobacillus sp.; assembly: GCF_049588175.1. Lineage (GTDB taxonomy): Bacteria > Bacillota > Bacilli > Bacillales > Cytobacillaceae > Mesobacillus. Next base: position 4,473 of record NZ_JBAVFI010000137.1, on the reverse strand, counting down.
GCCGCTGCGGCTGGATCGGGTAAAACGGCTGTTTTAGTAGAGAGGATCATCAATAAGATTACGTCGGAGCACGATCCAATTGATGTGGACGAGCTGCTGGTAGTGACATTCACGAATGCTTCAGCAGCGGAAATGCGCCACAGGATTGGCGAGGCTCTTGAGAAAGCAATTGATGCAAATCCTAATTCAATCCATTTGAAAAAACAGCTCAGCCTGCTGAACAGGGCATCTATTTCTACACTTCACTCTTTTTGCCTTGATGTTATCAGGAAGTATTACTATTTGATTGATGTTGATCCAGGCTTCAGGATTGCTGATGAAACCGAGGGTCAGCTATTAAGGGACGAAGTGATTGAGGATTTGTTCGAAGAAGAATACGGAAAGGCTGACAATCAGCCGTTTTTCAACCTTGTTGATGCATTCACGAATGACCGTAGTGACGAAGGATTGAAGGATATTATTGCTGACCTTTTTGATTTTTCCAGATCCAATCCTTCACCCGATGAGTATCTCGATTCGATTGTTTCCATGTATGATGCTGCAGGCAGCTCTTCGATTGAGGATCTGCCATTTATGAAAGTTCTCATGAACGATATTGAGCTCCAGCTTCAGGGAGCAAAGCAGCTCCTTGAACAAGGATTGGAGATTGCAAGAATGCCAGGAGGCCCAGCGCCAAGAGCTGTTAATTTTACAGATGATCTCCATGTAGTTGAGACGTTATTAAATGCGAAAGACCACTCATGGTCTGAGCTTTATGAGGCGATGCAGCTTGCTAAATTTGACAGGGCAAAAACGTGCAAGGGCGATGACTTTGATAAGCAGATGGTGGACAAGGCTGGAAAGCTGAGGGACAGGGCGAAGAAAATCGTTCAGGATATGAAAAGCGAATTATTTGCAAGAAGGCCTGAGAGCTTCCAGAAGGATATGCAGGAAATGAAACCAGTGATCGCTGTCCTGATTGATCTAGTAAAAGAATTTTCGCGCCGTTTTGGCGAAGTGAAGCAGGAACGTGGACTTGTCGATTTCTCCGATCTTGAACACTATACACTTGCCATCCTGACTAAACAGCATGAATTAGAAGGCGGGGAGCCAGCATATGCCGCTATGCCATCAGAAGCGGCACTTGCATATCGCAGAAAGTTCAAGGAAGTGCTGGTTGATGAGTATCAGGATACAAATATGGTTCAGGAAGCAATCCTCCAGCTAGTGACTTCAGATGGTGAGTCGACAGGAAATATGTTCATGGTGGGTGACGTAAAACAGTCTATCTACCGTTTCCGGCTTGCTGAGCCCAATCTGTTTTTAGGTAAATACAACAGATTCACTGCAGATGGCGAGCAAACGGGTTTGAAAATTGACCTGGCCAAGAATTTCAGGAGTCGCAGCGAAATCCTTGACGGCACTAATTATCTTTTCAAGCAAATTATGGGCGTCAAGGTTGGCGAGATTCATTACGATGAAAATGCCGAGCTCAAAAAGGGAGCTCCGTATCCTGATGATGAGTCATTCCCAGTTGAACTTCTGCTGATAGATAAAGGGAATGCCGGTTCAGCTGAAAGCGAAGCAGCAGAAGAGAATGAAGCAGATTCAACGGAATTTGATGCTGATGACCTCGAACAATCACAGCTGGAAGCAAGACTGATGGCGAAGCATATAAAAGAGATGGTTGAAGAGCGCAGGGGCGTCTACAATCCTAAGACGAAGGCTTCTAAGCCCGTGAATTACCGGGACATTGTCATCCTGCTCCGCTCGATGACGTGGGCTCCGCAAATCATGGAGGAGTTTAAGCAGCAGGGGATTCCGATTTATGCCAATTTATCGACTGGTTATTTCCAGGCGACAGAAGTCGCGGTCATGCTTTCCCTTTTAAAAGTAATTGACAATCCATATCAGGATATACCGCTCGCTGCTGTACTCAGGTCTCCGATTGTAGGCCTGAATGAAGAGGAGCTGGCAGTCATTAGGATCAGCCAGAAACGAGGCGCGTTCTATGAGGCGTTGACAACTTTTTGCCAAAAGAAACCAACAGCCGAACAGGAGAGTTTGCATGAAAAGACACGAAGTTTCTTTGATCGCTTAAAGAACTGGAGAACAGTAGCCCGGCAAGGATCTGTTTCTGATTTGATCTGGCAGCTGTACAGAGAAACCAGATTCTTTGATTTTGCCGGTGGTATGCCGGGCGGGAAACAGCGTCAGGCAAACCTGCGTGCCCTATACGACCGGGCAAGGCAATATGAGGCAACATCCTTCCGGGGATTGTTCCGATTTTTGCGATTCATTGAACGGATGCGTGAACGCGGTGATGACCTTGGTGCAGCCAGGGCGCTTGGGGAGCAGGAGGATGTTGTCCGGATTATGACGATTCACAGCAGCAAGGGCCTTGAGTTTCCAGTTGTATTCGCAGCCGGTTTGGCGAGGAATTTCAACACGATGGACTTGAAGAAATTTTACATGCTTGATAAGGAATTTGGCTTTGCAGCAAAATATATAAACCCGGAAAAACGTATTTCGTACCCTTCACTGCCTCAGCTTGCATTTAGGCGTAAGCATAAGATGGAAATGCTCGCTGAAGAAATGAGGGTGCTTTACGTTGCTTTGACTCGGGCAAAGGAAAAGCTTTATTTAATCGGGTCTGTAAAGGATGCTGAAAAAACAATCAGCAAATGGCAGGATGAGGCAAGCCATCCTGAATGGCTCCTCAGTGAATATCTAAGAGCTTCAGCATCAGGCTATATTGACTGGATCGGCCCAGCAGTCATCCGTCATAGGGATTGTGATTCGTTTAGAGGCAGCGAGGCAAGTACTGCGCCTGTAGATGAAATCACCAGCCATCCCTCACGCTGGAAAATCGAAACGATAACGGCCGAAGAAGTGGCAACCTATGCTGATGAAACGATTGAAGAGCATGAAAGCCTGATGGACCTGGTAGCAGAAGGGAAGCCGGTAAATATCGATTCTGCTTTATCAGAAGAGGTGCGCAATCAGCTTTCATGGAATTATCATTTCAGGGAAGCAGCGACACACCGTTCGAAGCAATCCGTCACAGAACTGAAACGGAATCATGAAACAAGAGATGAGGAAAGCGGCACCCAAATGATCCGCCGTTTTACAAAACCAATCTTGAACAGGCCAAGATTTATGCAGGAAAAGAAATTAACCCCTGCAGAACGCGGTACTGCGATGCATATGGTCATGCAGCATATCGACCTTACAAAACCTGTCAACGAACTTTCACTCGATCTGCAGTTGGAAAAAATGGTGGAGAGTGAGCTTCTTTTCCCAGAGCAAAGAGAGGCCATCGAGAAAAAATGGATTCTTGCCTTTTTTGAAACCGAAATTGGCAGACGGCTATTGAATGCTCAGAAAGTAAGCAGAGAAGTGCCGTTCTATCTCTCGCTGCCAGCGAATGAAGTTTACCCAGACTGGCAAGGTGAAAATGAACCGATTTTTATCCAGGGGGTCGTCGATTGCATTTTCCAGGACGAAAAAGGCACGGTACTGCTAGACTTCAAGACAGACGGCATCCATGACCGCTACAAAGGCGGCTTCGAACAGGCGAAATCCATCTTAGAAGAACGATACCGCATTCAAATCAGTTTATATGCAAAAGCGATCGAACAAGTATGGAAGCAGCCTGTAAATGAGAAATATTTATATTTCTTCGATGGCGGGCATCTTTTAGAGCTTGAACAAAATTAATATTTTCATTTACGGCTTTGCTCCGTAAAAAATACTGAAAACCGGTCGGATGCGTACAATAATCCAGACCGGTTTTTTTAGATTAGGCCCTGTTAAAGCTCCTGTTGATTGGTGCGGAAATCAGCAGCCTAGGTTAACAGAGCTAATAAGAGACTTTAAGAAAGGAGATCCAAATGGCAAAAGCAATGCAGGTTGGTAAATGTGAGCTATGCGGCAGAGAGGATGTCGAAGTAACTATCCACCATCTGACACCAAAAGAAATGGGCGGGACTTTTTTGCCGACAGCAAATCTCTGCATTCCTTGCCATAAACAGATACATGCATTTTTTTCGAATGAGGAACTTGCTGCCAGTTTGAATACAATCGAGCTGCTTCGCATGCATCCTGACATCCATAAGTTTTTAAAATGGATAAAAAAGCAGCCTTCAACAAGGCTGCCTAAAATCTCAAAATCAAAGGGGCGAAAACATAAAAAGCGCTAGTTATTTCCAACTGTTGGCTGATCAAAAAGGTTTGCGTCAAGAACATTACTGGAACTTATGCCGTTATTGGTGACGATTAATCCTCCTGTATTGAACCCGCCCTGGCCTGCCGTCGTCTTGGAGTTGCTTTTTGGCGAGATAAACAGGGAGTCGCCGAACTGTACAGTGCCTCCGCTGACAGTAACAATTTGAACAAGACCTATAATTGCTGGCATTGAAAACATCCTTTTCTTATTGTTTATTTACGTTCTAATCGTAAACTTTGTTGCATTAATACTCCCCTTAATATCCT
>NZ_JBAVFI010000136.1:0-2491 GCF_049588175.1 Mesobacillus sp. | reverse complement strand
CTCGGCTTTTTATGTTGTATTTTTATTAGAATGATACTTTTTTGCAATATTGAAAATGGCAAAATATTTAAATCATAAAGGTAGACAATCAATATTTCATTATATAAAATGAAAGCGCAGTCTATTTTTTAAAAATTTAAATGAATTATATTTTCTACTTAGAAAAGTTAAATGCGGGTGAGGATGGCTTGTAGATCCTCTTAGACGTGAACTCTTTTCTAATAGATAGGAGGATGGGAAATGAATGTCCATGAGTATCAAGGAAAAGAAATCCTCAAAAAATATGGAGTAAAAGTACCGAATGGTAAGGTTGCTTTTACTGTTGAGGAAGCTGTTGAAGCAGCGCAGGAACTTGGTTCATCGGTAGTTGTCGTGAAAGCTCAAATCCATGCTGGCGGAAGGGGTAAAGCTGGCGGGGTCAAGGTAGCAAAGAACCTTGATGAAGTGCGTACATATGCAACTGAAATCTTAGGAAAAACATTGGTTACTCACCAGACTGGGCCAGAAGGCAAAGAAGTAAAACGCCTGCTGATTGAAGAAGGTTGTGATATCAAGAAGGAGTACTACGTAGGACTTGTTCTTGACCGTGCTACTTCCCGTGTTGTTCTAATGGCTTCAGAAGAAGGCGGAACGGAAATCGAAGAGGTTGCAGAAGCAACTCCTGAGAAGATCTTCAAAGAAGAAATCGATCCAGTAGTAGGCTTAATGCCTTACCAAGCTCGCCGTATAGCATTCAATATCAATATCCCGAGAGAGCTTGTAAACCAGGCTGTTAAGTTCATGATGGGTCTTTACAATGCTTATATTGAAAAAGATTGCTCAATCGCAGAAATCAACCCGCTTGTGGTTACAGGCGATGGACAGGTTATGGCGCTTGATGCCAAATTGAATTTTGATGCGAATGCTCTATACCGTCAAAAGGATATTCTTGAATACCGTGACCTTGAGGAAGAAGATGCAAAGGAAATCGAGGCTTCAAAGTATGACCTAAGCTATATTTCCCTTGATGGAAACATCGGCTGCATGGTTAACGGTGCAGGTCTTGCGATGGCAACGATGGATATCGTCAAGCATTACGGCGGAGACCCGGCCAACTTCCTTGATGTTGGGGGCGGTGCAACTGCTGAGAAAGTAACAGAAGCATTTAAAATTATCCTTTCAGATCCGAATGTTAAGGGTATCTTTGTTAATATCTTCGGCGGCATCATGAAGTGCGACGTTATCGCTACTGGTGTAGTTGAAGCAGCTAAGCAAGTTGGACTGGAAGTTCCGCTTGTAGTTCGCCTTGAAGGTACTAATGTAGATCTTGGAAAACAGATTTTGAATGAATCTGGATTAAATATCATTGCTGCTGAATCAATGGCAGACGGCGCTGAAAAAATCGTTTCATTAGTTAAGTAGGATCGAAAGGAGAGAATTTGACGTGAGCGTATTCATTAATAAAGATACAAAGGTCATTGTTCAAGGTATTACGGGTTCTACAGCCCTTTTCCATACAAAACAAATGCTTGAATATGGTACAAAAATTGTTGGAGGAACATCTCCAGGCAAAGGCGGTACTGAAGTAGAAGGCGTTCCTGTATTCAACACAGTAAAAGAAGCTGTTGATGCTACAGGCGCTAACGCTTCTGTAATCTATGTTCCTGCTGCATTCGCTGCAGATGCAATCATCGAAGCAGTTGATGCGGACTTAGATTTAGCAATCTGTATCACTGAACATATTCCTGTTCTGGATATGGTAAAAGTGAAGCGCTACATGGAAGGCAAGAAAACTCGCCTTGTAGGCCCTAACTGCCCAGGGGTTATCACTCCTGAAGAGTGCAAAATCGGCATCATGCCAGGATATATCCACACCAAAGGCCATGTAGGCGTTGTTTCCCGTTCTGGAACATTGACTTACGAAGCAGTACATCAGTTGACACAAGCTGGAATCGGCCAGTCTACTGCAGTAGGTATCGGTGGAGACCCTGTTAATGGAACAAACTTCATCGATGTCCTGAAGGCATTCAATGAAGATCCAGAAACATATGCTGTCATCATGATCGGTGAAATCGGCGGTACTGCAGAGGAAGAAGCAGCTGAGTGGGTCAAAGCTAACATGACTAAGCCAGTAGTCGGCTTCATCGGCGGAAGAACTGCACCTCCTGGAAAGCGCATGGGCCATGCTGGTGCGATCATTTCCGGCGGAAAAGGTACAGCTGATGAAAAAATCCGTGTAATGAACGAGTGCGGCATCAAAGTTGCTGATACTCCTTCTGTAATGGGTGAGACACTGATTGGCGTATTAAAGGAACAAGGCTTATACGATAAGTGTAAAACACACTAAGTATATCTGATGAACAGTCCCTCTGAGTAGAGGGGCTGTTTATTAATCTAAAAAACAATTCTGGGGGATAAATATGGATCATCTTAAAAACAAATTGATCCGACTCATCCATGGCAAACAGTCGAGCTGGAAAGCTATATACGCCATTCTTAAATCGGATTCATT
>NZ_JBAVFI010000135.1:0-8685 GCF_049588175.1 Mesobacillus sp. | reverse complement strand
ATGACTTGGTCCATATACAAATCGATTCCGGGTATATCCTCCAGCGCGATATTATTTTCAAGGCCAAGGTCGGCGAGCAGGTCTGCTATATTACTCAAAGTTTATCCCTCAATGTTTTTCTTTTATTATAACGCAAAAAAAAACGAACGTAAACATTGACTACATGACATTGCGTGTATATCATTATAAGTAGTTATTAAAACTACATTATGAAACATGGAGGTATTTCAATGAACAGTTATATTCGGGAACCAATCAATGGCCTAACACATTTGGCAGGTGCATTACTGTCTTTTGCTGGGCTGCTTGCGCTTGTGATAAAGGCTTCGCTTACTTCTGGTTCAGCACTGGCGATTACCTCGGTCACCATTTTTGGCATCTGCATGATTCTTCTATATACGGCATCAGCAACCTATCATATGGTCAAAGCCAAGGACCGGGTGATTGCTTTCCTCAGACGGATTGATCATTCAATGATTTTTGTATTAATTGCCGGGTCTTATACACCCTTTTGCCTGATCAGCCTGAATGGAATGACAGGCTGGACTTTATTTGCCATCATCACCGTTGCAGCTTTATGCGGCATCCTGTTTAAGATGGTTTGGTTCAAAAGCCCAAGATGGCTGTCTACCTCCATCTATATCGTCATGGGATGGATGGTCATCTTCGTCGTCTCTCCACTTTCATCTGTCCTGAGTCCAAGAGGGATTTTCTGGCTTGTTGCTGGTGGGGTCATGTATACAATTGGCGGGGTGATCTACGCATTGAAGCCGGATTTCCTGCGGTCAAAATATCTCGGTTTTCATGAAATTTTCCACATATTTATCATGCTCGGTAGCCTTGCCCATTTCCTCAGTGTTTACCTTTACGTTTTATAAAAAAATGTGCCTGTTCTCCAATTCAGAGAGCAGGCACATTATGTTTAACTTACGTTTTTCACATTCATATCGTTATTTCTCTTATGGAACCCTTTTCCATAGTAAAAAGCAGTCAGCAGTCCGAGCCATAGAGGCCCTATGAAAAGAGCGACCCTCGTGTCAGGACTGAATGCCATCAGGACGATGACAAATGCCAGGAAGGCTAATGACAGATATGAAGTGAAGGGGAATAATGGAAGCTTGTACTTAAGCTTTTTCACTTCATTCTCCTTCAAACTTTTACGATATCGGATCTGGGACAGGAGAATGATTGCCCAAGTCCAGATTGCCCCAAATGTTGCAATGCTTGTGACCCATGCAAAAACTTTTGCCGGGACGATATAATTCAAAACTACTCCAATCAGCAGTGCCGCCGCAGATGCGAAAATCGCAAATCCAGGTACACCATTTTTCGTAAGCTTGCTGAATTTTTTTGGTGCTTCATCATGATTTGCAAGGTTGAAAAGCATTCGGCCAGTGCTGAAAATCCCACTGTTGCATGAGGATAGTGCAGCTGTCAGTACAACGAAATTAATGATTCCCGCTGCTGCAGGAATACCTAATTGTTCAAAAGTCAGTACAAACGGGCTTCCCTTCGAACCGATCTCATTCCAAGGAAAGATCGACATAATGACGAATAAAGCTCCTACATAGAAAATCAGGATGCGCCAGAATACCGAATCAATCGCCCTGGCAAGTGATTTCTCAGGATTTTTCACTTCCCCGGCAGTGACACCAATCATTTCAATCCCTAAATAAGCAAACATGACCATCTGCAGGGACAGAAGAACACCCTTTATTCCATTCGGGAAAAATCCTCCGTTCGCCCAAAGGTTTTGGATTCCTGTAGCAATTCCGCCATTGCCTATTCCCCAAATAATCATGCCGGCTCCAGAAACAATCATCGCCAGGATCGTCACAATCTTAATCAACGCAAACCAGAATTCCAGCTCGCCATAAGCTTTTACAGCCAGGAAGTTAACGGAGGCCATTATGACGAGGGCAGCGAGCGCCCAAATCCAACGCGGAGTCTCCGGAAACCAATATTCCATATAAATGCCGACAGCTGTAATTTCCGCCATTCCGGTAACAATCCATAGGAACCAATAGTTCCAGCCGGTGATATATCCAGCAAGCGGTCCGAGGTAGTCTCTTGCATATTTGCTGAACGACCCGGCAACCGGCTTCTGGATTGCCATTTCGCCAAGAGCCCTCATGATAAAGAACATAATCATTCCGCTGAAAGCGTACCCAAGCAAGATTCCCGGGCCAGCCAGCTTTATTGCCGTTGCGGATCCAAGAAATAGTCCGACACCAATTGCCGCACCTAACGACATAAGTGTAATATGCCTTTCCTCAAGCCCGCGTTGCAGTTCATTTCCCTGTGAAGTTTTCATGCTGTCTCTCCTCTACACCATATTTCGGATGACTAAATTGTTATTGAAATCATAATAAATCCTTTTAGGCTAATAGTTGAATCTTTCGATAATTATCCAGAAAGGAATAGCAACGATAAGAATGCAGCCTCTTTCCTATACACAATTCCGATTGATTCAAAACCTTATTTTTAGAAAATTATTATTCTTATAAAATTTCCTTTCGCCATTTTACCATGAAATCCAGTCTATAAAAATATGAAAATTTTCTCATAATGAAAAAAAGCCTTTCTTACCCCATAAATGGTTGGAAAGGCTGATAGATTTTATGTTGACGATTAATAGAACATCCGTCGTCTTTGTTTTGGAGCGGGCTGGTACTTCCTCATAGGACCGTAGTCCAGTACTTCTTTCAAATACAAATCGCCATTAGGGTTTTGCTGCTTCAGCAGTTCTGTCAAATATGTAATGTCATCCATTGCCCGGTGCGTCTGGAATTTTGAGATATTATGTGCCTGAAGCAATGTAAGCAGCTTGCTGTTTGGGAAGCCGTGATTTTTCCATTGCACATTCTTCATTGTACAATACCATTTCATCTCATTCACTTCAGGATACATCCTGAACAAAAAGCTGCGATCGAATGAGGCATTATGCGCAAAGATTGCATCCGTTCGATTGAAGTACTCCATGATTTTTTCATCATAAAACGTCTTTCCCCTGACCATGTCATAGGAGATGCCATGGATTCGATAAGCACGGTCATAATTATTTTGCGCCGATTTGGAAAGTGGCTCTCGCAAATATGAATCCTCATCAATGATCTCAATAATTTCTCCTGTTTCTTCGTTAAATGAAAACAGCTTCAGCGCCAATTCAATAATTTCATCTGAATCGGGACCCAATCCAGTTGTCTCCACGTCCACTACCAGTCCTAACTTATTCTCACTACTCAAAAATGTCACCCTTTTCAGCTGAAATATGATCTATCAATATCATATAGCAGGAAAATCTTTAATTCCAGCCTAACACAGCAGGATGAATTTTTTTCCAATCGAATGCCTTATAACTTGCTATTAATCTCCAATCTGCCTGCAGCATTCTTCATAAAAATTTTCAACATGACAAAGCCTATTGCAGCACCGGCAAGTGAACTAATGAAAAACGCCGGAACAAGCCCGAACAATGCAGCATCTTTTCCAAGAAAAAGTGTGGCGATTGGATAGCAGGCGATTGCCCCTAAGATTCCCGTGCCAACTACCTCTCCTGCAAACGCAAAAATGATATTGTTCGTTTTTTTAAATAAATAAGCCGCCAATAACGCGCCAATCATGCTTCCCGGAAAAGCAAATACAGAGCCTGTTCCCATCAGGTTTCTTAAAAGGGAAATTCCAAATGCCTGGGCAACTGCGTAGTACGGCCCTAACAACACCGCGGACAGCACATTAATAAAATGCTGTACAGGAAAGACCTTCACAATCCCCAATGGGATAAACAACAGGTGGCTTGTCAGTGTTCCAATAGCCATCAACATCGCTGTCAGCGTAAGCTTGTGGGTACTTTTCATGTTAGCCTCCATTTTATATTTCTTTTTGATGAACCTCTTGGAATTGGGCTTTAGTGTAGGATTTTTCCTCTTAATTTGGAGGCTGCTTCCTTCACATCGTCTGCATGGCTGATGGCGGTGATGACAGAAACCCCAGCTGCGCCAGCTTTTATTACAACTGATGCATTTTCTGCATTGATTCCCCCTATCCCTACAATCGGAATATGAAAGTCTCTTAATTCCTCTATTAGGACAGTCCCCTGGACCGCCTTCGCATCTTTCTTTGTTTGCGTCGGAAAAATCGGTCCAACACCGAAATAGTCCGCCCCTGCATGCCTAGCTTTTTCAGCTTCCTTAAGATTGTGTACAGATACACCAAGAATCTTATCGCCGATCCTTTTGCGGACCAGTGCAGCATCTTCATCTTCCTGGCCAATGTGCACTCCATCGGCATCCAGTTCAATCGCCAATTCAATATCATCATTCACAATAAACGGGATGCCGTTTTCCTTACAGATCCATTGCAGTCTTTTTCCCAGTTCAAGCTTTTCCTGACCTTGAAGGCAGCCTTCACCCTTTTCGCGAAATTGAAAAAGTGTGACCCCTCCTTCTATAGCCTCAGATAAAACTTTTTCTGGTGTTTTCAGGCAGTTCGCACTTCCAGCTATAAAATAAACCTTAAGCAAGCTTTCCATATGTTCGGGACTTATCCTTGCCATGGCGTCAGCCTGCTTTCTTCTTTCTTTTTATGATTAAAGGCCCAATGGTTCGTTGGGCCATGCCCATTGCCGATGCTTAACGGCTCTTCAATCGCAGCCTGAATGAATTCCTTCGCAACAGATACCGCTTCATATACAGTTGCTCCCTTCGCAAGCTGAGCTGCAATCGCTGCCGAAAAAGTACAGCCAGTTCCGTGAGTGTTTCTTGTATTCATTCTTGGTCTCGAAAATAGTTCAAATCCTGCGCCGTCAAAAAGCAAGTCAACAGATTCTTTCGTATTTTCATCATGGCCGCCTTTAATGACCACATATTTTGCTCCCATTGCATGAATCCTTCTAGTCGCTTCCTTTTTGTCATCCATGTTGTTAATCGACATACTTGTCAGGACTTCTGCCTCTGGAATATTAGGGGTAACCACTAAGCAAACAGGCAGCAGATGCTCTTTCATTGCCGATACAGCTTCCTGCTGAAGAAGAGGTGCCCCGCCCTTCGCAATCATCACTGGATCAACAACTACCTTATCCCACTGGAACTGCTTTATTTTTTCAGAAACAGCTTCAATAATTTCAGCATTGAAAAGCATCCCGGTTTTCAATGCATCAACGCCAATGTCTTCGCCTACTGATTGAATCTGTTTTGCGACAGCTTCTGGTTCCATTGGGAAAACCCCCTGGACGCCTAGAGTGTTCTGGGCTGTAACAGCCGTCAGCGCAGACATGCCGAATACCTTTAATTCCTGAAATGTTTTCAGATCAGCCTGAATGCCTGCCCCTCCGCCGCTGTCAGATCCTGCAATTGTCAGTGCTTTAAACATATTCATTCGTCCCCCTTTTGGTAAAAGAACTATAATTTAGGATGTCATCTTCGTTTACTTTGTACAGTTGGTCCAGAAATTCTACTTGGAAGCTTCCAGGTCCCATTTCTGCAGATTTTTCCGCTGCTCTTTCTGCTGCTACACCATAGGTGACAATGGCTGCAGCTGCTGCAGTAAGCGGATCTTTTTCTACGGCTGCAAACGCGCCAATGACTGAAGTAAGCAGGCAGCCAGTACCGGTTACCTTAGTAAGGATAGGATGTCCGTTGTGGACAATGAATGTAGCCTTTCCGTCGGTGATGATGTCGTCTTTTCCAGTGAGCGCAACGACTGTATTCAATTTTTCCGCGGCAGAAACAGCAAGGGCGATTACATCCCCAGCTGCCTCACCAGCGTCAACGCCGTGAATATCCCATTTTTCACCGGCCACATTTGCGATCTCAGCAGCATTCCCCCTGATAATAGAAATCTCCAATTCTTCCATTAGCTTCAGGGCAGTTTCTGTGCGATAAGCAGTGGCTCCTGCCCCAACGGGATCAAGAATGACCGGCACTCTATGCTCATTTGCCGCTTTCCCGGCAATAAGCATCGACTCCACCACTTGAGAGTTTAAAGTTCCGATATTGAGCACAAGACTACCTGCCATAGAGGTCATTTCAGCAACCTCTTCTGGTGCATAAGCCATTACTGGTGATGCCCCAAGAGCAAGCAAGCCATTGGCGGTGAAATTGGTTACAACGACGTTTGTGATGTTATGAATCAGCGGTTTTTGGGTACGTACTTTGTTTAGCAAACTGGCAACCTCTGTTTTTCCCATGACAATTCCTCCTTTTGATTGGTGTGAACTCTTCCCTAGGTGCAACGCAATTTTCAACTAGGGACTTCCTTTTCACTTCTTATTCGTCTATTTCCAATTCTCTTAGTCCATGACAAGTCCGCCATCAACGACAAGGTTTTGGCCCGTAACAGCCCGCCCCCATGGGGATGCAAAAAATACAATTGCATCTGCCGCTTCAGCTGGGTCCGTTACTTTTCTTAGTGGGGTCGATGACTGGATCAGCTGGAAAACCTCCTCAGAAGTAGCGGAGCTTGCGTCTGTTGTTTTTAGCAAACCACCCGAAACCATATTGACGGTGATGCCATATTTGCCAAGGTCATTCGCCATATTTCTAGTAAAACCAAGTAAGGCCGCCTTGCTCGTCGTATAGTCGTGATAAGGTACAACCGGGTTCTGAAACAGGTTTGTGCCAATGTTAATAATCCGTCCAAACTTCATGGTTTCCATATCTTGAAGTCCAGCCTGAATGGTATTCAACGCACCGCGGATGGAGCCTTCAAGCTGCAGCTGATAATCTTCCCAGCCAATTGAAAAAGCATCCTTTTTTGCAACAGGATCAAATTTAAAGCTGATTAGCGCGTTATTCACGATTGTAGTAATCGGGGTGCCAAAGTGCTCCTTTGCCTTTCTTAACATGCTCAGTACCTGTTCCGAATTTCTAACATCTGCCTGGACAGCTAATGCGGCATCCCCAATTTCTTCTGCAAGCTGCCTTGCTTTTTCCTCGCTTTGAAAATAGTTGATTACGACTCTCGCGCCTTCTCTTGCAAAAGCCTTTACCGTCTCTGCACCCAACCCCCGGCTGCCGCCAGTCACTAGAACTACTTGATTTTTTAATTCCATTTTCTTCATCTCCTTAAATATATGGCTCTTTTAAAAGTCAGTGTTGATTCTTAAATCCTGTTAATTGGAGCGGAAGGCACTCGACTCCTGCGGGATCAGCGGCCAAGGTGAGACCCCGCAGGAGCAAAGCGACGAGGAGGCTCACCTGACGCCCCGCGGAAAGCGAGTGTCTGGAGCGGAAATCAACAGTCCAGTTTAACAGAGCCAAAAATAAAAAAGCCAGATCCATAAAAGGACCTGGCTTAAAAGCAATGTAAGGGAAAAAAACATCTCTCACTACTTTCCTACGCTGGTATTACCCAGATCAGGTCCAAAGGGTCAAAAAACGAATGTTTTTCTCTCAGCCCAGCACAGGGCACCCCTAGTAGTACAACGAATATTTAATTATTTTCATAGTAGCCTTAACATTTATATATGTAAAGGGATTTGATTTTATTATTTATAAGTACAATTTTAATAACCCAATACAAATTGTGTTCAATTAGATATATGATAATATGAAAATATACTCAAGAATGGGAGATGAAGGGAATTGAAAAACGAGATTATTGAAAGATTTACTTCTTATGTAAAAATTGATACGCAATCCAATGAAAATAGTGAAACCTGCCCTTCTACTGAAGGCCAGCTAACTTTGGCAAATATGCTCGTGGAAGAATTGAAAGTGATCGGTATGGACGAAGTTACGATCGACGAGAACGGTTACGTAATGGCGACCCTTCCTGCCAATACCGATAAGGATGTGCCGACGATTGGCTTCCTTGCTCACGTAGATACAGCGACTGATTTTACAGGGAAGAACGTTAACCCTCAGATTGTGGAAAACTTTGATGGCAATGAAATCATGCTGAACAAGGAATTGACTATTATCCTATCGCCAGCAGACTTTCCAGAGCTTCCTCAATATAAGGGACACACATTGATCACCACAGATGGCACAACTCTTCTTGGTGCTGACAATAAAGCGGGAATTGCCGAAATTATGACGGCGATGGCTTATTTGATCAAGCATCCGGAAATCAAACATGGAAAAATCCGAGTAGCCTTTACTCCCGACGAGGAAATCGGCAGAGGACCTCACAAGTTCGATGTTGCGGCATTCGATGCAAAATTCGCCTATACCGTTGACGGCGGCCCGCTTGGCGAGCTCGAGTATGAAAGCTTTAACGCTGCTGGTGCAAAGGTAACATTCAAGGGTAAAAATGTACACCCGGGTACGGCAAAAGGAAAAATGGTGAACTCCGCCAAAATCGCGATGGAGTTCCATAGCAAGCTGCCTGCAGAAGAAGCGCCAGAGCATACTGAAGGCTATGAAGGCTTCTTCCACCTGAGCTCCATCAATGGAGATGTGGAAGAAACAACTTTGAATTATATCATTCGTGACTTCGATCAAGCCGGCTTCCAGGGACGCAAGGATTTAATGCAAAAGGTTACAAACGAGCAAAGACTTCTATATGGTGAAAACCGTATTGAGCTTGAAATGAACGACCAATACTACAACATGAAGGATAAAATCGAGCCAGTAAAGGAAATCGTCGATATCGCTTACGAAGCGATGGAAAACCTCGGTATCAAGCCGATCGTAAAGCCAATCCGCGGCGGTACAGACGGCTCCCAGCTAAGCTATATGGGAC
>NZ_JBAVFI010000134.1:0-1945 GCF_049588175.1 Mesobacillus sp. | reverse complement strand
GCCTAAAAGTCCATACCAATATGGCTTTCCTTCACGGAGCCACAGCCAGACAAGGTAGCCACCGCCAATTTCCGCGAGACCGGCTATGAAAAATAACACTAAAGCGTAGACTTACTCCACCTCCCCTGCTAAGTGCCACCATGCTAAATTGGGATAACTTTGGGAACCAACGGTAACGGTCTCTCCAATCCTTGGTGTAGCAATTTCCACTCCAGATTTTTCCGCTGCCCTGACGGCTCTCTCCACCGGGTCGTGCCAGGCATGCATCGACAGCGTGAAAGCTCCCCAATGGACGGGAATCAGCACGTTTCCTTTTACATCGAGATGGGCCTGGACTGTTTCTTCAGGAAGCATATGGATGGCTGCCCAGCGTTCATCGTATTGGCCGCATTCCATTAATGTCACATCGAAAGGTCCATATTTTTCGCCTATCAGCTTAAAATGAGGACCGTAGCCGCCATCGCCGCTAAAATAGATTTTTGTATTCTGGCCGATGATGACCCATGAGCACCAAAGCGTTGAGTCTCGATTTGTAAGCCCTCGTCCGGAAAAATGGCGAGCAGGTGTGCAGGCGAATTGAATTCCATCAAACTCAAATTCACTCCACCAATCATGTTCGCTGATGATTTCGGGAGAGATGCCCCAGCGCTCTAAATGGCTGCCCACTCCCAGAGGCGTAAAGAACCTTTTTACCTTCCTCTTCAGCTTCATGATTGAGCCATAATCGAGGTGATCATAATGGTCATGAGTCAGGAACACCGCATCAATCACTGGCAGCTCCTCAATTTCGAAAGGCAGTTTTCCGCTATAGCGCTGGGACCTTATTGGAAAAGGGGTTGGCGCCTTCCCGAACATCGGATCAAATAAAATAGACTTGCCATCAATCTCTAACAAAAATGCCGAATGCCCAAACCAGGTGATTTTTGCATCCGCCGTTGGCTCATGAGTGAAAGTCACCATAGGAATGTGAGTTTTAGGCTTCCTGTCGGGATTTCCTTTTATAAAATCCTTCATCATCGAGACCATTGAGCTGAAGCTTGTATCCCAGGTGGTTGGCACCTGGTTTACAAACTTTCCGTTCTGATATTGTGGCGACTGGCTAAAGGCTGCCCTTTTTTCATTGGAGTGCTTGCCTCCAAAAGCAGGGTAATAATTAAGCACTGCATAACTAATGATTACAATGACGATTAATACTACAAGTACATTTAACATCCTTCTAACCTCTTCATTCTGGCCGGACAATCAACCGCCGATTTTTTGGATTTGTTCTGAAGGATAGATTGTTATTCCAGGTTTATTTTCCTGGGCTGCCTTATACATTGCAGAAGCAACCGTCTTCCCCTCAATTGCTCTATATTTCTTAAGCGGTCCTGCAAAAAGGAATGGCATCTTCTTAAAAATGGCTGCAGCTGCTCTTTCCCCCAGCCTGAATTCCTGGCGGTTTCCCAAAAGCAAGGATGGACGGAAGATAGAAGTTGATTCAAATGGGATTTTTTTAATGGCCTCTTCCAGCTTCCCTTTCATTTTCGAATAAAAAATCGGGGAATTGGGATCCGCATTCATTGAGCTCACCAACATGAACTTTTTGGCGCCCTGTGAACTTGCCAGTTTTGCAATGGCTACAGGATAATCTACGTCTATCTTCCACATTACTTCCTTCGTTTTTGCTTTTTTAATCGTTGTACCGAGGCAGCAGAATACATCATCCACAGCAAAACTTTCTCTGTTATCTTCAAGTTTATCAAAATCGACGATTATTTCATCAAGCTTTGGATTATTTTTCGCAAGCGGCCTTCTGACAAGCGCAACCACTTTTTCATATTCTTTTTCTTTTAAAAGAAATTGAAGCAATTCATTTCCAACAAGTCCGGTTGCACCGGCAATTAAAGCTGTTTTACCCGCCAAGCAAGTAACCCCCTATAAATAGCGATATGATGATCTTATT
>NZ_JBAVFI010000133.1:0-1557 GCF_049588175.1 Mesobacillus sp. | reverse complement strand
CAATTGTCCCGTTAATATTAGTGAAGATTTGGTCTTCAGCTTCTTGCCGTCCCATGGCTGTAATCACCGTATTATTTTTTACACTGACAATCAGTGCTGCATCCTTTAGCAGCACAAGTGAATCATTCACACCCTTGTCCTTTGCCTGTTTAACCTTTTCTTCAATCCTGTTCCAGCGTTCTGTAGAAATCTCGATTCCTCGCTGTTGTAACCTTTCACTCGCATGTTTGCTTATCGTTAGTTTACTCTTCGACTGAATTACGGATTGCAACTGCAACGAAAATGATGTTTGGGCCAGTTGACTTGCTTTTACAGGTTTTTGGCTATTCCTGCTAACAGGCAGGGACTGTATCGGACGGAAACTTGCTTTATCCATCACATCACTTCCCTACATCATTGAATTTTGGTAATTTGTGAAGAAACAATACTTGTCTGGTCTGCATCAGCCAACACGTAGGATGTCTTACCATTTTTAAACGAAACAGAATGAACTATACCAGTTTTTTCTTCTTTATTTCCATCTAGATATGTGACAGTCTTTCCAATCAACATGCTGGCCTGAAGCATATGGTTTTCGCTGGAAATCTCATTAATTTGTGAAATGTTTGCGGGTTGGAGTGTAGTTCCATCCTCAAGGACAAATGAAACAGAGTCTTCCTTAAACTGAACAGACGCAACTTTTCCGCTTCCTTCTTTTACAATTTCCTGTCCATTCTCTTCTTCAATCTTATGCCAGGTAATATCTTTTCCTACGAACTGGCTGTAGGAAATCATTTTGTTTTGCTGTTCTGCCTGTACAAACCGATCAATCGACTTTCCCATATTTGTGATTTGCTCAAGTGTGGAAAATGTGGCCATTTGAGCAACAAAATCCTTGTCCTGCATTGGATTTAGTGGGTCCTGGTTCTGAAGTTGAGTCATCAAGATTTTTAAAAAATCGTCTTTCCCTAAAATATCGGAACCAGTCTTTCTATCTTTTTGAAGGTTTGATAGCAGGTAAGAAGAATCTATGGTATTTACCATTGCCTAGCCTCCTATACTTCAGTATTTAACAGGGCTTCCTCAAAGGAATTATTAAACTCACCTTTTTCCTTTTTCTCTTCCTGTTGTTGCTTGTCTGATTGCCTATGCTGTTGTTGTGGATCTCTGTTGAAAAAGCGTTCCTGCTGTGACGGCTGTTGAAAAATTTCAATTTTATCTACAGATAAATTCTGAGCAGCAAATGCCTGTTTTAGACCATGTACTTGTGATTCTAATGTTTCCTTCGCAGTACCTGTTGTAGTAATGATTCTTGCCATCATAACTTGGTCCTTTTGAAACAATTCAACCCTAATGCTTCCAAGGTGCTCTGGGAATAATTTAATGAATAGTTTCTGTGTGCCTCCGCTGTTCAAAAACTGTGATTTTGATAGAATTGATTCAAATTGTTTCATTAATTGTTCAGGTGACACAGGCTTATCATGACCGTTTAGCATTAAGGTAAGCTGTTCCGGCCTAGTTAATTGTGGTAAGAATGCCATTGTTCCAGCTTGTCCTTCTGTTTTATTAGCGGTAGAT
>NZ_JBAVFI010000132.1:0-2404 GCF_049588175.1 Mesobacillus sp. | reverse complement strand
GCCCGTTATTTAACGAGCGCGATTACTTCAATCTCTACCAATGCATCTTTCGGAAGTCTTGCTACCTCTACTGTCGAACGTGCAGGCTTATGAACATTGAAATACTCCCCATACACTTCATTCAATTGAGCAAATTCATCCATATTCTTAATAAATACAGTTGCTTTTACAACGGTCTCCAAGGATGCTCCCGCAGCCTCCAGTACAGCTGTCAGATTTTTAAAGACCTGATGTGCCTGGGCCTGGATATCTCCTTCAACCATTACACCTTCTGCAGTCAATGGAATCTGGCCAGAACTGAAGAACAGATTGTTGACTACAACACCTTGGGAGTACGGGCCAATTGCAGCTGGCGCATTTGAAGTTTGTACAATATTCATATTGTCACCCCATCTTATTATTAAAGGCTGTTTTCCCCTGTTATAAAGGAGCCTTTTTAATAGAGTTATTCTTTACGCAAGAAGTAATTTCCTTCACTCACGGTTATTTTTCGTTCTTTTACATCAACATTCGAAAGGCGTACCAGTGAGAGATACTCATCCACTAGTCTTTCTTCGATATTTTCTGATTCAACAAGAACGGCAATTCCCGCTAATTCTGCATTAAACTCTTCAAGCAGATTGATCATCCCATTGACCGTTCCGCCTGCTTTCATGAAGTCGTCCACGATCAATACCTTCGTACCCACTGCAAGGCTTCGTTTAGAAAGCACCATTGTCTGGATCCTTTTTGACGAACCTGAAACATAATTGATGCTGACAGTTGAACCTTCTGTTACCTTGCTGTCTCTTCGGACTATTACAACTGGGACATTTAAATAGCTTGCCACTGCATAGGCGATCGGGATCCCTTTTGTCGCAACAGTCATCACTACCTCAATATTTTTTTTAGCATAAGCAGAAGCAAGCAGCCTGCCAACCTCCTGGACAATCGCAGGGTTACCAATGATATCGTTCATGTATAAATAACCGCCTGGCAACAGCCTGGCAGGACTGGCCATGATCGTGCAGAGTTCATTTATTACTTCTTTCGCTTTATCGTCACTGATATTGACGTGGAACTTAACTCCCCCAGCAGCACCTGGCACCGTTTGCAGCACGCCGATTCCACGCTGCTCAAAGGTCTCTTTGATGATTCCAAGATCTTCGCTGATCGAGGATTTGGCAGAGCCATATTTCTCCGCGAAATAAGTTAACGGTACCAGTTGGCGAGGATGTTCAAGTAAATAAGTCGTCATATCAATCAAACGCTCGCTGCGTCGAAATTTCATTGAAGAACCCCCAAAATCCGA
Source organism: Mesobacillus sp. (assembly GCF_049588175.1). Taxonomy (GTDB): domain Bacteria; phylum Bacillota; class Bacilli; order Bacillales; family Cytobacillaceae; genus Mesobacillus. Next base: position 1,113 of record NZ_JBAVFI010000132.1, on the reverse strand, counting down.
ATATTTAAGGTTAATATACCACCATTATACGGATTTAATCAAGGGTATGCCGTTCCCCAAGCATTCTGACAGCAAATACCTGATCACAAAATCCTCTTAAACCATTATAAATCCGATGCATCCGCGAATCATGCTCTACAAGGCTGAAAACGGTTGGGCCGCTGCCGCTCATCAAAACCGCATCCGCTCCAAAGCGCTTCATTTGATCTTTAATTTGGGCCACTTCCGGATATAGTGACAGGGTTACATCCTCCAGCACATTACCAACGCTGTTGCATACCCCATGGAAATCCCCATTTTCTATCGCAGAAATCATTTCTTTGGTAGGCGGATGTTGAATCTTATCTACATGTAAACGACGATAAACCTCTGCTGTTGAGACGCCGATAAAAGGCTTAGCCAGGACAACCCAGCATGTCGGCGGGACTGGAAGCTCCTCGATGATTTCTCCCCGGCCGGTCGCCAGTGCCGTTCCACCATACACACAGAAAGAAACGTCCGAGCCTATTTCCGCACCCAGCACGGCTAGTTCGTCCAAGGTCAGGCCAAGGTTCCAGAGCTTGTTCAGCCCTCTTAGCGTAGCTGCCGCATCACTGCTGCCTCCAGCCAGGCCCGCAGCGACAGGAATCGTTTTTTCGATACCGATGACTACGCCTTTTTTCACCTGGAATCTTTCCTTCAATAAATGGGCTGCCTGATAAGCAAGGTTCCGCTGATCATCGGGAACAAATCTATTGTGTGAATGGATTACAATCCTGTCTTCCTCAAGTAAACTAAGCTCAATGCGGTCAGCCAAATCAATCGTCGTCATCACCATTTCAACTTCATGGTAACCGTCCGGACGTTTATGCAACACATCTAGCGACAAATTAATTTTCGCTGGCGCCTTCACTAAAATCTTCACTGCTTCCACCTACTTTAACGAATTCCACATTTTGTCCTATTTTACCACAAATCGATAAAAGTAAGACTCATCTCCTCGAAACATTCCTTTATTTTATCATTTGCATTATGTCGAATACAGTAAATTCACAAATAATTAGGGAATATACGGTGTTTTGCAGTAAAGTTTACAGGTAAATAACTTCCAGTATGGCTGACCTACATTAAACA
>NZ_JBAVFI010000131.1:0-11051 GCF_049588175.1 Mesobacillus sp. | reverse complement strand
GTACTGATCTATGAAACTTACCTTAGCGTCAATTTTTTGGATGGTCTCAGGATTAATATCGATCTTCATGCTTGGATAAATTACATTATATAAAGACATAAATGAGTTAAGGTTTGAATGAAATTGGTCATTATCACCTTCACTTGCAGCTGTTTTTACTTCGTTGAACACCGTCATGATTGGTCCTTCCATCTCTGTCCATAACGGCTGGTGTGTAGATGCTATAGCATCGATGGCAAGTCTGAATTTAGTGACCTTGTTCATTCTTTCATTATCGCCCATTTCAGCATTTGCCATTGCTTCAATTGCTTCTTCATGAGCAACGGTTATAATTCTAAGCTCATCCATCGAAAATGGCCTGCCGTTCCCTGTAACCGTAAGAAACTCTTCTGAAAAGTGTTTCAGGATCCTGTTTGCATCATCATAGCGATGAAGCTTGGCCATTTGCAGAGCTTCATCAGAAATCTCATCAAGCTGTTCTACAGGCGACGTTGTTTCGGCATATGCTGCTAACGGCGCAAGCATAAGCAGCACCGAAAATAATAAGAAAAATTTTGCTTTCATTCCTGTCCCCCCTCTAAATACTATTAAAATGTATGATAGGGTGGACAAGGTTAGACCAGAATTTGAGTCTTATCGGAATGTTTTTATAGATATGGAAAATCTGCCTGGGCGAAGGCTAAAATAATATCCGATGCCAACTGACAGAATACTGAGCCAGAATGTAAAGTAGCCGATTTGGTCCATGTATAAATCTAGCGAATGGTACCTTGGCATCATCATGAACACATAGTCGATCATTTCGTTATGCAGGACAACAATAGCTGCCACTATCAAGTGCCACGCCTTCATTCGGTAAAAAGGTGCATACAGCACACCCTCCACTGCCATTGCAAAGTGTGAACCCATTAGCATTAATCCAATCCAGTCGAGATGTCCGGATACAAAAAAAACAAGCATATTCATCACTACAGCCCATATTCCATATTTAAAAAGGCTGACAATGGCAAGGGCCTCCATTAGCGGCCAATTCCTTCCCATTAAGAAAGCTGCCAAAACGAATACAAAAAATAGACTGGCTGTCGGGCTGTCCGGTACAAAAAGCAAGAATTCAGGCGGGGTATCTACAAGCTGCCATTTATACCAGTAGTAACCATAAGCAGTCCCTAGTACATTGACCCAAAATAATAACCAGAGTACAGATTTATTGCCCAGTAAAGGATATATTCTCTTAAACATCTTGTCTCTCCATTCCAAAGTTTTCTAATTCTATTATTACAGTTTAAGGATCAGAAACCAAGCAAGTATTCTGTATATATAATATTGGCTTTGTTAAACAAGGCTGTTGATTTTCGTTACAGGCGCTTCGCTTTCCGCAGGGCTGGCGCTGATCCTCCTCGTCGCTTCGCTCCTGCGGGGTGTAAATGATTCCTCACGAGAATCATTTCACCTAGGTCTCACCTGACCAGCTAAGTCTGCAGGAAACTGATTAGCTTCTTCGAATCTGCCCACGCACGATGGAAATGCGTTAACATTTTCGGAGGATTCTTCGCGCCTTCCACTACAATCAACAGGTTTTAAAAAACAACATTGGGCGTTAACAGAGCCATAATATTAAAAGGCTATATTAAAATATTTATTGTATGGTTGAGGATTTTACACAGGAATCATCTATATTCGTATAGCCGAATAATTTGAATCGTCTAGTCCAAATAAATGATGATTCCAATCAAAGATAGATAAGTTCTGAAATCGTCACCCATTGCAAGTAGAGCTTTTAATCCCGTAAAAAAAACCTGCAAGTTATCCTTGCAGGCTTTTTGTTCTTATTTACTTAGGCCGTCAATGAATTCAGAAAGTGTCTTAAGTTCTTCATCAGTTCCTTTGAAGACAGCAGGCATATTGCCTCTTCCTTCTTTCGCAACTTTAGCAATCTCTTCTGCATTCAGTTTGGTAGCAGCAAGACTCGGAGCAGTAGCACCTCCGCCAAGTTCTCCTCCATGACATGAAGTACATGTTTGAGCTTGGGCAATCTTATAACCATCAGAGTTTTTATCGATTTTTACATCAGATATCTCACCCTGTTTCTTCGCAGCTTCCCAGTCATGGGTAGCAACGGATTCCCAAGTAAGATAGAAGATTGAAGCAATTGCCAAAAGCATAAAACCAGTTGCAAGCGGACGTTTTGATGGACGGCGTTCAGGGCCGCGGTCAATGAACGGAGCTAGCAATAGTGCACCAAAAGCGAGACCAGGTATTACCATAGCCCCGATAACTGTATAAGGACCAGATGCATATGAATATTTAAGCAATTGATATAAGAATAAGAAATACCAGTCTGGCAGCGGAATATATCCTGTGTCTGTAGGGTCGGCAATCCTCTCAAGCGGAGACGGGTGTGCAATTGTTAAGCACAAGAATCCAATCAGGAAAACAGCTCCAACCATCCATTCTTTCAACAGGAAGTTAGGCCAAAACGCTTCCGTTTTACCAGGGTATTCCGAGTAGTCTTTCGGAATATTAGGCTTGCGTTCTGCAGGAACACGAGAGTCTCCTACGAACTTCATACCTTTACCACGATGCATCGAGCAATCCCCTCCTTTTTCCAAATCGTTGGGCGAATTTCCATCCGCACAACACTTTCAATCGATTATTACAATGGACCAGAAATACCTTGCTTACGAATCATTATGAAGTGCGCTCCCATTAAGCCCAAAAGTGCTCCAGGCAAGAAGAATACGTGGATCGCAAAGAAACGAGTCAAGGTTTGTGCACCAACAATTGTTGAATGTCCAGAAAGCAGAATCTTAATATATGGTCCAATTAATGGAACCGCGTCAGCAATCTGCAAAGTAACCTTCGTTGCGAATAATGCTTTCATATCCCATGGAAGCAAGTATCCAGTTAAACCTAGGGCAAGCATAATGAAGAAAATTAAAACTCCGACAACCCAGTTCAATTCACGAGGTTTTTTATAAGCTCCCTGGAAAAACACGCGAAGCGTATGTAAGAACATCATTACAATAACAAGGCTCGCACCCCAGTGATGCATACCGCGGACAATTTGTCCAAATGCTACTTGATTTTGAAGATAATATACAGATTCCCATGCATTCTTGATGTCAGGAACATAATACATTGTCAGGAACATACCAGACAGGATCTGTATTACAGTAATGAAAAACGTCAGACCTCCAAAGCAATAAACAAACGCGGAAAAATGATGCGCCGGGTTAACGTGCTCAGGTACTTCATGGTCTGCGATATCGCGCCACATAGGCGTAATATCTAAACGCTCATCTACCCAATCGTAAATTTTGTTTAACAATGATTACGCCCCCTTCCGTGGTTTGGCTTTTCCTACATAAAGCAATCCGTCTTTTTCTTTTGTTGGATATACATCCAAAGGTGCCAATGGCGGTGTACCAGGCACGTTCGTTCCATCCTTTTCGTAACGGCCATAATGGCAAGGGCAGAAGAATTGGTTAGGATTCTGTTTATCCGTATTCCATGCTACAACACACCCTAAGTGTTTACATACTGGTGAAAGGGCAATAATTTTCCCTTCTTCATTTTTGTAAACCCATGCAGTTCCTGTTTCTTCAGATTCATACCATGCATCTTTTTGTGTAAATGTAAAATTGACTTTTTGCGGTTCATTCGTAATTTCTGTAACTTTCAATGGAGTTGCGATGAAATCTCCCGCTTCTTCTCCCTTAAGCACAGGATCTACGGCAAATCGGACCATTGGCATTAGCATCCCTGCAGCCATGAAACCGCCTACACCTGTAAGAGTATAGTTTAAGAATTGACGTCTTGAAACACGATGCTTACTCACGCTATTCCCCCCTCTATTCCCAAGTTAAGTCCCCAACGGACATAATTTAAACACATTTTAAAACTAGGACATAACCATGATATATCAATCTCATTACAAAATCAATATAATACTATGTTGAAAACATTTTTCGCAAAGATAAACCGTACAGGCTTATTCCTCCTGCTCCCATTTTTCAGTGAAAAGCGTTAAAAGCTGCTTTACCTGGTCCTCGACAATCGAAACTTTCTGCTGGTCTTGTATATGCTCTAGTGGCAATGATGGCAGCCATATGAGCGTTCCTGATAATTCATTCTCATGCTGTCTCCAGCTGCTATCAGAGGTCACGAAAAACAGATGCTTGAACTGCTTGTCCAACACAGTTTTTTCCCATTCCTGCAATGTATTAAGATTTCCAGAATGGCCTTTTATATACACAAAGGCTGGCAAAAGGAAAATACGGCCCTTAAACTGTTTTTCAAGCTGTCCAGTAAGAATTCCAACAAATTCAGCCATAGATGCACTTTGTTTCATGTCACTGTCAAAAGAAACTGGCAATAACGGTATGATAGCCGTATCCACATATTCTGCCGCCTTTTGGTACATTTCAATGTCTGCAGCAACCCACTTCATAATAACCAACTCCATCTATCAGATAATCCATTATCTATAATATCATTACTAAATTTAGTTTTCGAATAGTTTTGAAATTGAAGACAAAAAAGCGGAAAATTTCGCAGTGAAATATCCAAGGATATTTTATTGAACATTTTTCAGGCAAAATAAAAAGCCTGCTATCAAAGCAGACTATGTTAAATTCACTGCGCCTAATCTTTTTAATTGTTCGGTCAGATGTGCAAAGGCTTCCTGGTCCTGGCTGTCCAATGCTTCATCAATCAAGTGCAGCAGTTTGTCTTTCTGGAACTTCTGGATGCTGTCCTCAAGGAACCGTTCCGCAACCATTTTGTCACTTTCACTGATTTGAAGCTGCCCTGGCATATAAGGATTTTCTTCCAATACCGCCGCAAACTGGTGGGCTTTGTTTGAAGCATGGAAATTTAACTGGATATAAATTTCTTCTTCCCTGTTCAAACGAATATCATGGAAAGACTTTTCTGCGTCTGTCGTCATTACATTTTCTTTAAAGAACCGGAATGGAACTTCATCTACGCAATGGGTCGACATAACTAATCCCCTGGGGCAGTACTGCGCATTTTCAACAAAATGGACTTTCTCCATCAGCTGGTCATGGCTCATCAAGTAGTTAAGGATCCAAACACATTCCCGCCTTTTCAGCTGATAATGGTTCAAAAACCAGCGGATAAAATCCTTCTTCTCGTTGACAGATACAGGGGTTGTCATTTTTGAATCCCTCCTCTGCATAACTCAAATATTTTTTGATTACTGATTTTCCGTTAACCGATCCAACAGCTCCCGGAATTCTTCATTGCCAGGTTCTTTTTCAACTAACTTACTAAAAATTTCGGCAGCCACGTCCATTTTTCCTTCTTCAATTAAAAAATATCCGTAATCCGTTAAAAATTCTTTGTTGTCTTTAAAGAAAGTATATGCTAGATGATATTTGTTTAATGCCTGTGAAAAATCTTCAATGTTCTGATACGCAACAGCCTCATCCCAGAGCAGCTGCGGTTCTTCTTCTTCGTTCAGGTCCACTTCACGGAGAAGGTCCAATACATCTTTGTGTCTTTCCTGCATCAACAATAGCTTATTCAGGACAAGTACACCTTCTGTAAATCCAGGGTCAAGTGCAATTGCTTCGCGAAGCAATTTTTCCGCTGCTTCTTCATCAGGCAGCTTAAGTGCCAGTTTGCCACCATAGAAATATAGATCCTTATTGAAGTCATCCTGCTCAATGCCGAGTTTGACAGTTTCAAAGGCTTCCTCGATCATTTCTTCCCGTTCATATGATTTAGCCAGATATAAATATAGGGAATGGTATTCTGGATCCAAAGTCTTTAGCTCTTCAAATTTTTCGATTGCAGTTTTATTATAGCCTGCCTGCAAAGCTGTAAAGGCAAATCCAAACAGAGTATTTATCTCCAGTTTTTGATCAATAGCCTTTTCGTAATAATGTAGTGCTTCTTCAAATGACCCGCCGGCACTCAACGTTTCTGCCATGCGCTGGTTAAGGTTCACTCCGCCGATTTCTTCACTGGTTTTGAGCACAGTCTCATAATACTGTATTGCTTCCATTAATTTACCTTGATGTGAATAAAGCTCACCAAGAGCAAAGTCAATCACTGGCTCTGATGGAAGCATCCTTTTGGCCTCAAGAAGCTTATTTTCGCTAACTTCATATAGACCTTCCATTTGATAAATATCGGCTAACAGCAGCAATGTCTGTGGAAATGATGGATCATCTGCTTTTACTTTTTCAAGGGAAAGAATTGCTTCTTCTTCCTTACCTAACTCAATCCATGTTTCAGCAAGCAGAACAAGCAATTCACCTTCATCAGGATAACTTTTTAAAAGGCTTTCCAGCAATGCTCCCGTTTCTTCCATGAATCCAAAGCGGAAAAGCTCTTCAGAAAGCAAGAACTTTTCTTCATCACTGCCTTTAGCCAAAATATCCTGGTAAGCAGCCATCGCCTTTTCTAGTTGTCCATTTTCAATAAACTCAGTTATTTCTTGTACTCCGACCATCTATATCATCCTATCTTTTAGTTTCAATCATTTGTTCGCTTAGCTCCAATCAACAGAGTACTTATAACTAAAATTAAGCATTAATGCATCTCTGGGAGCAGAAATCAGTAATTATCAGTAAAAAAACCTGGTGTGTTAATTATAACATTCTCTCCCTTACCAGGACGATAATAAACCTCGCATCCGGCTCGAATGACTTTTCCCTTGTCTACCGTAACAGCCAGCAGATGAGAACAGCTTGAGAAAAGCCCATTTTCATCAAGCATGGCAGTCTCATCATTTTTCTGGTATAAATTATAACTCAGCTCGCCTCCGCTGTGTAAATTTGATTTGGCTGGAATAATTCCAATCTTCTTCAAAATAGTTCTCCGTATCGGACTTAACACTGCTAATTCTTCGTAAACAGCAGGAATTCCTTCTCTTTTCATCCGCTCCGCCCAAACATTTAGCTGCAGCTGTTTCTCCTTTTTATTTTTACAGTCCGGAAAAACCGGTATGATCGGGCTGTTAAAGGGAAACATCGCTTCCTTGACCCACCCCCACGGGATTCGGTCGAGCTCTTTCATATCACTTATTTCCAAAAAAAACGCCGGAATTTTTGCCTTTTTACATTTCCTTACAAAAACTGGATTCAGCAAACGGGCTGGAATGCTGATCCCTAGTACATAATCGATGGGACTGTCAATCAAATCACTTTTAGCTTGCTTCAATCTCAGATCCAGTTCCCGCTCATATTGCACCTTTACTGTTGTTAAAACAATTGTACTCCCGCGCAAGAGGAAGTTTTTCAGAAAATAGTCTTTTCTTTCTTTAAAAGGCCCGGTTAACGGGAGATTAGGGTCAAAGAGGGCATGTGTAGGGGTCATTATATATGCATCAGCATCCATTCGCATATAGTTATACTGATTAAAAGAAGGTCTTGCAGAAATAATCCTCTCACCATCAACCAGCAAGCTGGTATTTGATATGGCTTGTCCTTTTAGCACATGGGCATTCTCAATTATATATGTCATAAAACCACTCCTTAATCGGTCTTATGACAAGCTATGCAGAAAACTTAGGAATATAACGGTTCTTTAAATATAAGCTCTGTTAAGTCTAATTATAGGCTCTATTAAACAAGGCTGTTGATTTTCGTTCCAGGCGCTTCGCTTTCCGCGGGGCTGGCGCTGAGCCTCCTCGTCGCTTCGCTCCTGCGGGGTCTCACCTGTCCCGCTGCTCCCGCAGGAGTCTTCGCGCCTTCCACTACAATCAACAGGGTTCAAATAACAACATCGGGCTTTACACAACCTAATTATAAAATCCCGCTTGATTACTTCACAGAATACTTACTAATTAGGAATTCAGAAACTTAAAATACAGCAAAAGGCCATCCTAAAATGCAGGATAGGCCTTCCATAGATTAAAATGACCATTTCAAGAATTTATTTTAAAGAATCCAAGTCCTCGAAAAAACCAGGATATGATACTGCAACTGCCTCACTATCTTCAAGACTGACTTCTTCGCTGGATATTAGGGCAGCGATTGAGAGCATCATGCCTATCCGGTGGTCTCCATAGGTTGATACAGTACCACCCTTAAGGTCTGTTTTACCTTCGATGATCATACCATCTTCTGTTGCTTCAATTTTAGCTCCAAGTTTGGTTAATTCATTCACCACTGTATCAATCCGGTTTGTTTCTTTCACCTTTAATTCAGCAGCATCTTTAATGATTGTCTGGCCTTCAGCCTGTGAAGCAAGCAAGGCTATTACCGGTATTTCATCAATCAGCCTTGGGATTAATTTTCCTGCCACTGTCGTGCCTTTTAGCTGGGAATATTTAATTCTGATATCTCCAGCCGGTTCAGCTGATTTTTGATCGTAATCCTCTATTGTCAGATCGGCTCCCATTTCTTTTAGGACATCGATAATCCCAGTCCTTGTCGGGTTCAAGCCTACATTCTTAAGCAATATCTCACTGCCAGGGGTGATCGCTCCTGCAGCCAGGAAAAATGCGGCTGAGGAAATATCGCCTGGTACTTCTATATTCGTACCTACAAGCTCTTGTCCTCCACTAACAATAACTTTATCGCCTTGTTGCTCGACACTTCCACCAAATTGCCTGATCATCCGTTCTGTATGGTCTCTTGTCTTCACTGGTTCAATGACGGTAGTTTCCCCTTCTGCTTGTAATCCAGCAAGCAAAATAGCTGATTTCACTTGAGCACTGGCCACCGGAAGTTCGTATGTAATACCCGTCAATTTCTTGCCACTAACAGTCAACGGCGTAAATTCTCCATTGTTTTTGCCGGTAATCTTTGCTCCCATTTTAGATAAAGGTACTGTTACTCTCGTCATCGGCCGTTTAGCAATCGATTCATCACCTTCCAGACGTGATTCGAATGAAAGGCCTGAAAGGATGCCCATAAGCAGCCGGATTGTTGTTCCTGAGTTTCCTACGTATAAAGTGTGATCGGATCTCCTCAACCCGTCCAAACCTTTACCACGAATCGTCACTTCACTGCCACTCTGATTGATTTCAACTCCAAGACTGCGAAAACAAGAAATGGTGCTCAAACAATCTTCTCCAGGCAGAAAATTAGTCACCTTAGTCAGTCCGTTTGAAATTGAGCCGAACATAACAGCCCTATGAGAAATCGATTTATCACCTGGGACTTTAATTTCACCCTTTAATGAAGTTGATTTGGTTATTAGCTTCTTTACTGACATACTTCGCTCCTTATTCTCCAATAGAAGTACCATAGTTTGTATGTTTTTGAATGCATTTTTGTGCACTGGCGCGGTCTTCAGGTGTTTGAAAGCTTATCACAAGCACCCCATATATATCTTCCCTTGTTTCAAGGATGCGGATATTGGTAATGCTGATTCTTTCATCAGCAAGATATCCAGTAATCTCGGAAATGACACCCGGGTAATCAGGAACATCCACAAATAAATCATAAAAACTAGGAATAGCTCCCTTATCACGGGATGGCAAACCGTCCCTGAAATTTTTGGCTGTGTCGAAGTAATCATAAATCAAACGTTCTTCGCCAGCATGCAACATTTCTTTAACACGCTCCATCTCAGTCTGCCATTCATTAAGCAATGAAATAAGTACAGGACGATTCTGAAGCAATATGTCTCTCCACATTTTTGGATTACTTGAAGCAATTCTCGTAATGTCCCTAAAACCGCCGGCAGCCAGCCTGGTTATAAGTACATTTCCCTCATCTGCCCTGGCAGCCTGGTGCACAAGGGAAGCTGCGATGATATGAGGAAAATGGCTGACTACCCCAGTGAGGTAGTCATGCTCTTTCCCGGATACAATGAGAAATTTGGCGTTTGTTCCTGTCAACCATTCCTTCAGCCTGTCTGCAGCATCCTTTTGAACTCCTTGTACCGGAGTCAGCAGATAAAAGGCATTTTCAAAAAGAAGTTTCTTGGCAGCTGTTATTCCGCTTTTATGCGAGCCAGCCATTGGGTGCCCGCCTATAAACGCAATCCCTTTTTCAGTTAAGCACGAGGCTTTTTCAGCGATATACTCTTTAGTACTTCCTGTATCAGTGACTAGGACATCTTTCTTAAGCGGCACATTTGCCAGGACCTCAAGAATTTTGGCTGCTGCTTCCACAGGCGTTGCAATGATAATTAAATCAGCCTCTTCTGCTCCGGCTTCGATGCTCGCGGCTGCATCATCAATGATCTGCAGCATCTTTGCCAAACTGACTTGATGTTCATCTGCATCAAAACCTATGATTCTTGATTCAGGATGTTCTTCCTTTATGCATAGAGCAAGCGAGCCGCCAATTAGTCCTAATCCGATGATAAATACGCGGCCTTTCAAAATGCATCAACGCCTTTATTTAGAAATTGCTGTATTAACATGTAGATATTCTTTTATTTTTTCAATTACTCCAGCATTTTGTTCCCGGGAGCCAATCGTAATCCTTACACTGGTCGGGAATCCGAGTGCTTTGCCTGAACGCACGATAAACCCGCGTTCAAGGAGAAATTGAAAGACCTCTTGCCCGTCTGCGGCAAAATCAATCAAAATGAAGTTACCCTGGGAAGGATAATATTTCAATCCAGCTTCATCACAAAATTGATAAAACTGTTCAAGACCTGCCATGTTTTCCTGTTTACATTTTTCAATAAATTCCTGATCCTCAAGTGCGGCGATTGCAGCTGCCTGTGCCAGTGTATTGACATTAAAAGGCTCCCTGGCAGGTTCTAGTGCTGCTATCGTTTCTTCATGGGCAATCCCGTATCCAACCCTCAGGCTGGCAAGGCCATATATCTTTGAAAAAGTCCTTAATACGATGACATTTTTATAGTCCTCAAGCAACCTAAGGGAATCGTGGAAGTCATCTGCAGAAACATATTCGAAATATGCTTCATCCAGCACGACAAGAACGTTGTCTGGAACTCGGGAAAGAAACGCCTGCAAATCAGCTTCTTTTATATATATTCCAGTTGGATTGTTTGGAGAGCATAACCAGACGACAGCAGTTTTCTTATCAATAGCAGCAGCCATTCCGTCCAAATCGTGCGCTCCATCTTTTAAAGAAATTTCCCTGATTTCGCAC
>NZ_JBAVFI010000130.1:0-2612 GCF_049588175.1 Mesobacillus sp. | reverse complement strand
TGCCTTTCTTTGTATGATAATCACTTTGCCCACTTTTCCAGCAGTGGTCCGCTCTCCCCATAAACCGGATCTGTTTCTGGTAATGGCACATTTTTGATCTGCGCCAAGGCTTGCGCTTGTACTCCCGGATCTTTTTTCTTCAGATTAGGGGTACTTCCATTCGGATAAGCGCCGACAACAGCAAAATCCTCGGTGCTCTCCATTTTCCTATGGCCCGTACCGGCCGGCAGCACTACTACGTCACCAGCTTTTAGGTCAAGGCGTTCTCCCCCATCGCCTCCAAGAAGCACTGTTGCTTTTCCAGACGTCACACCTAATACCTCATGTGTGTTTGTATGGTAATGGTGATAATCATAAACATCGCCAGTCCATGTGCCTGTCCAGTTATGCTGCTCGAATTGAGCTTGGATATTGAGGTTATCTGCAAAAACACCTTGATACACGATTACAGGTAACTCAGGATTATTCGGAATATCACCTGCATCGTTCAGAAAAAATGATCTTACTAGTGTTTCCATAGCGGAATCTGCTCCTTTCTTCTTCCAAAGATAGAATGGTGCCATCCACACCCTATTTGTATAATGGCTGGGGCAAAAAGAGCCCATGTTTAACTTCACCTAAAATTCCCTGGAGTTAAACGTATCTCCCGCTTGCAGGTTTCCTGCTTTATAGCCTTTATAGAACCAGCTCTTCCTTTGTTCCGAAGTTCCGTGAGTGAAACTCTCCGGCACGACATATCCTTGCGAACGTTTTTGGATCGTATCATCCCCGACCGCACTTTCTGCATTCAAAGCTTCCTCAAGGTCTCCTTCTTCCACTACACCCATTCCCTGTGCATGGTGAGCCCATACACCGGCTAAATAATCTGCCTGCAGTTCAAATCGGACTTGATACTTGTTGAATTCTGTCTTATCCATACTCTGGCGCATTGAGTTAAGTTTATCTGAAGTTCCAAGTAATGTTTGTACATGGTGCCCTACCTCATGGGCAATTACATAAGCCATTGCAAAGTCACCTGGCGCCTGGAATTTACTTTGAAGTTCATCATAGAAACTTAGGTCAATATATAACTTCTGATCCCCGGGACAATAAAACGGGCCAACAGACGCTCCCGCTGTACCACAGGCAGACTGAACACTGCCAGAATACAATACAAGAGTAGGCTCTTTATAAACCATACCTTCTTTCTTAAACTCATCTGTCCAAACCTCTTCTGTATCAGCCAGGACAACGGACACAAACTGGGCAAGGTCCTTTTCCTCCTGTGTTTCCTGGTAAGGAGCGGGGGACTCGCCTCCCATGTTTGACATATTGTTCACAACATCCCCTAGATCGCCTCCGCCAAGGAATGTCATAATCACTAGCAGGACGATGCCGCCTATACCGCCGCCCATTAGCATGCCGCCTCCGCCCATTCCTCTTCTATCCTCAACATTGCCGCTTGCTCTTCTGCCTTTCCATTGCATGATGGTTCCTCCCTGCATATTAAGAAACTTATAAAATAAATTAGAGATATGTTTTAGTGTTATACCCGCTATTAGTAGATTTATTTAAGCTTCTATGAATATTTTTTTGGAAAGACTGGTTTTGTTTAGATTTCTGTTTTACGAATTAAGGTCACTCCCCGCTTTTTTCATTAGAAAAGGACATGCCTACATCCGGCATGCCCGTAATCTTTCAATATTCTTTCATTGCCTAGGAAATATCGCTGATTGCTCCGGCTACATCATATAGTTTAATATCTATATCCAACATCTCTCCAGCCGCCAGCTTTGCAAGCTGAGCCCCCAAGAACGGTCCGACTGTCAAGCCGGATGAACCAAGACCATTTGCCAAAAACAAATGATCATACCCTGGTATTGGGCCTATAATCGGCAGGAAATTAGGCGCCACAGGACGGAAGCCTACACGTGCTTCGATGAACGTCCCATCTTCCAGCCCGGGTGCGACTGCCAGTGCTTTAGCAATAATTTCATTAAGCCCCCCTGCCGTTACCCGGCGGTCAAATCCCATTTCATCTTCATGTGTAGCCCCGATTACTACCCTGCCTCCCTTGAAGGCTAAGATGTACTGATTAATAGGAGGCATTACAACTGGCCACATACTTGTTTCTGTGTTTTCAAGCTGAAGATGGACAATTTGGGCTTTTTGAGGGGCAATCCGAAGAGTGACTCCGAGCGTTTCTAGAAGCTCAGGAGCCCATGCACCCGCCGTGATTATGACGCGGTCCGCCTCGTAACGGATATCGCCCGCCAGCACTGCCTTTACTTGATTTTGATCATGTTCCAGCTTGGCATCCCCAATGACAAAGCATGCCCCGTGCCTTATTGCTGCGTTGATTAGTGCTTGACGCAGGGCACGCCCATTAACGCGTGCCGCACCGCTGATATGGACTGACTTGTAATCACTAGATAACGACGGAAACATTTCCATTGTTTCAAGCTGGGAGAGTTGACGAATCTCGCCAATTTCGGGGGCATCTTCTCTCCTTACTCTTGCTCTTTCTTCCATTTTGATAAGCTTTTCTGTATCTGTATGGAGACTGATTGCCCCTACCTTCTCATAACCAGTTTCTGTTTCCCCATCCTCCTCGAGCTGCTTTATGAGGGATG